>JBKHWW010000097.1:0-7263 GCA_046566345.1 Actinomycetes bacterium | reverse complement strand
ACCGCCATCGAGCCGATCACGACCCCCTTGCCGAACCACGTCGTGTCGACGAGGGCCTGCTTGTCGATCGCCATCGTGAGGGCCTTGCGGACCTGAGGATCGCGGAGCGCCGGGTTGCCATTGCCAGCCGGCACTCCCTCGCTGGTCGGGCCGCCGTTGTTGATCCCCAGCACCACCTCACCGTTCGTGGTTCCCTCCAGCACCTGGAACCTGGCCGGATCCGCGAATTGGCTGAGGGCGTCCGGTGCCTGGAGGTTGGAGATGATGTCCAGCTGACCCGAGAGCATCGAGGCGTTCATCGCGTTGGGGTCGCGGAAGTACCGGAACGTGACCTCGTCGAAGCGCGCGGGGGTTCCCCAGTAGCTAGTGTTCTTCTTCATCACGATGCTGTCGCCCGGGGTCCAGCTGTCGACTGTGAGCGGTCCGGACCCCGCGGTCGCGGTGCGGGCCGCGTCGAACCCGGCCGGGTTGATCACGATGCCCGCTGTCGAGGCCATCTCGAACAGCCAGTTGACGCTGGGGCGGGAAAGGGTCACCTCGAGGGTGCCGGCGTCCACCGCGCGGGCCGAGGCAACGGCCGCCATGGCGGTCTTCAGCTTGGCGGCTACGGGCATCGTCTGGATGCGGGTGATGTTGGCGGCCACGGCCTCGGCGGTGACCGGGGTGCCGTCGGCGAACTTCGAGGCGGGGTTGAGGACGAAGCGGTAGGTGAGCCGGTCCTCGGAGACGTCCCAGGCCTGGGCCAGCAGGGGCTTCAGCTGGCCCTCGCCGTCGACCTTGACCAGGGTCTCGTAGACGTTGTACAGCATGGCTTGTGAGCCGGCGGCGGCGGCGTCCGCGGTGGGGTCGAGGGAGGTCGGCTCGGCGGTCGCTCCGATCACGAGGGTCTTGGGCGCCGGGGGCGCCGCGGTCGGCATGGGACTGGTCTGCCCGCCCGTGCACGCCGTCAACACCAGGGCCACGAGCAGCGCGCAGGTTGCGGCCAGCGGGCCTCTTCTCCTCGTGCGCGACGATTTCGGCAGCTGCCTGACCATCCGGGCCTCCTGTCACGGGCTGCGAGCGCCGCAAGCCTACTGCACCCTTGCAGCGGCCGCGGATTTGGTCTGCCGGGGATGTGTGAGTAAAGTGGAGCGAGCAACGACGCGGGGTGGAGCAGCTCGGTAGCTCGCTAGGCTCATAACCTAGAGGTCACAGGTTCAAATCCTGTCCCCGCTACTGCCCGATGGGGCTTCGAATCGCCAGATTCGAAGCCCCATCGTTGCTGTCGGATCGTTGCCCGGCCGGGCGTGTGCTTGGATGGGCCGATGAGGTCGAAGGCGCCCCTGAAGTACCCGGTGCACCGGCAGACGCTGCCGAACGGGCTCACAGTGATCGTGAGCCCCGACCACAGCGTTCCCATCGTCGCGGTGAACCTCTGGTACGGGGTCGGGTCCCGCGACGAGGTGCTCGGCCGCACCGGCTTCGCGCATCTGTTCGAGCACGTCATGTTCCAGGGGTCCGCGAACGTGGCCAGCGGCGAGCATTTCAACAGCCTCCAGGCCGCCGGAGCCACGGGCAACGCGACGACGTGGTTCGACCGCACCAACTACTTCGAGACAGTCCCCACCGGCGCGCTCGACCTCACCCTGTGGCTGGAGGCCGACCGGATGGGCTTCCTGCTCGACGCCCTGACCCAGAAGAACCTCGACACCCAGCGGGAGGTGGTCAAAGAGGAGAAGCGCCAGCGGTATGACAATGCCCCCTACGGGGACACCATCGATCACCTGCTCGCCCTGTCGTTCCCTCCCGAGCTCCCGTACGGCCACACCGTGATCGGCTCCATGGCCGACCTGGACGCCGCGCTGCTGAGCGACACCCACGGGTTCTACACCAAGTGGTACACGCCCAACAACGCCGTGCTCACCCTCGTCGGCGACCTCGACCCGAGCGAGGGCTTCGCCAAGGCGAACCACTTCTTCGCGCACCTGCCCTGCCGCGCCTATCCGACGCGCCGCACCGCCGACCCGCTCCCCCCGCACGCGGGCGTCCCCCGGCGCACCACGGCGGCGCCCGTCCCGGCGGCCATGCTGTATGCCCTGTGGCGGACGCCCGCGCGCGGCTTGCGCGCTCACGACGCGGTAGACATCGCGCTCACCGTGCTGGGGGCCAGCGACACCTCGCGCCTGCACCGACGCCTGGTCCGCCGGGACTCCAGTTGCGCGCTGGCCGCCGCCGCGGCCATCCCCCTCGCCATGGGCAACTCCCTGGGGTACGCCTACGCCCGGGCACTCGAGGGCTCCGACCTCGCAGCGATCGAGTCGGCGTTGTGCGAGGAGGTGGACCGCCTCTGCGAGGAGGGTCCGACGGAGGCGGAGGTCCAGCGCGCACACATCCAGTTCGAGCGGGAGTGGCTGGCCGAGTGCTCGCAGCTGGAGTCGCGGGCCGACCTCTTCAGCGGCTTCGCGTGCCTGGACGCCGACGCCGAGCGGGTGAACCGCCGCATCGTCGAGTACTGCTCGATCGACCCTGGGGAGGTCCGCCAGGCAGCGAGACAGCACCTACGCAGTGACCAGCGCGCCGTGCTGGAGTACCACCGCGGCCCGATGGGAGGAAGCCAATGGTGAGCCCTCGCCAGCGTCCGCAGGTTCGACCGCCCCAGCCCTGGAACTTTCCACGCAGCCGGACGATCGAGCTGGACAACGGCGTCCGTGTGCTGCTGTACCACCTCCCCGGCCAGTACGTGGTCTCGGCGGGCCTGCTGCTGGACGTGCCTGCCAACGCCGAGCCGACCCAGCTGGAGGGGGTGGCGACGCTGGCCGCGGCGACCCTGTCCGAAGGGACGGCTACCCACCCGGGCACCTCGTTCGCCGAGGCCGTGGAGGCCTGCGGCGGAGTGATTGACGCCACCACTGGTTACTCGCACTTCCACGTGCTGGTCGACGTCCCGGGCGCCCAGCTGCCGACCGCCCTGGGGCTTCTGGCTGAGGCCACGATGGAACCCACGCTCGCCGACGCCGACGTGGAGCGGCACCGGACCATCCTGGCCGCCCAGATCGAGCACCAACTGGCCACCGGCGCCGGGCGCGCCAACCACGCCCTGCGACGTGCACTGGTCGACCCCGGGTCGCGAGCGTCTCGGATGAAGTCGGGCGAGCCGGAGACGCTGGCGCGCGTCACGGGGGCCGACGTCCGAGCCCACCGCGAGACGTATTTCGGCCCGGACCGCTCCGTGTTGATCCTCTCAGGCGATTTCGACCAGCCGCACGTGGACGCCGCCGTGGAGGTGCTGGGTGCGTGGCAGAACCCGCGGCAACAGCGGGCTCCCCACGAGAACCCGGGCACCCGCGCGCCGGCGGCCTACCTGGTCGACAGGCCTGGGTCGGTCCAGGCCGACGTCCGCGTGGGCTGGTTCACCATCGACCGCACCGACCCGCGCTGGCCCGACCTGGAGATCGCCGGCAACGCCCTCGGGGGTGCGTACCTGAGCCGACTCAACCGCGTTCTGCGCGAGGAGAAGGGCTTCACCTACGGCGCGAGCCTCGTGCTGGCGCCGCTGCGGGACGGGGGGTACACCTACGCGCAGGGGTCCTTCCGCAACGAAGTCGTCGGCCAGGCTCTCGAGCTGGTGCCGGAGTTGCTCGACACCGAGGCGTCCCCCATCACCGCCGACGAGGTGACCCGCGCCCGCGACTACCTCACCGGCACCAGCCCCCTGCGCTATGCGACCGCTTCGGGCGTGACCACCGGCGTCCTCAGCTTGATGGCGGTGGGCCTGGACGCCGGCTTCGTGGACGCCCAACTGCGGGCGTACCGGCGGGTCACCCCCGAGTCGGCCTCGCACGCGGCCAAGGAGCTGGTCGACCCCGCGCACAGCACCCTGGTGGTGGTCGGGGACGCCGGCGCCCTGGAGCCGCAGCTCCGGGCCGCCGGGTGGGATCCGCGGGTGGTGCCGGCCGGCGAGTGGATCTAGCCGGCAGCCCCCCGGCCGCGAAGGGCCCGTTACCGGCCCATCGCCCTGATCGCCTCTGCCAGCGCCTCTTTGGCCTCGTTCGTCCGCTGCTGGTACACGCCCAGGTCGCCGGCCGCCAGGGCGGCGTCCGCGGCCGTGAAGGCCTGCTCCGCGCGCTGGAGTGCCGCTCGCGCCGCCGCTTCGTCGATCGGGCCGGCGGGCTGGTCCGGTGTGGGCGTCTGCCCCGGCGCCGGTGTCTGGCCGGGCGAGGGCGCCCCGTTCGGCAGTTCCCCGGTCTCGGCGCCGGCGTCACCGACGAAGACGAGGTCGAGGGCCTCCTGCAGCGTGTTGCCGATACCGATGTGCTCGCCGAAGCGGACGACGACGAAGGTCAGCGCCGGGTAGGCGCCCGCGGAGCCGGCGCGCTCGGTGTAGATCGGCTCCACGTACAGCAGACCGTTGCCCATGGGCAGCGTGAGCAGGTTGCCGAACTTGATGGACGCCGACCCCCTGTTCTGCTGGTAGGGAAGCAGCTTGGCCGCCACCTCGGGGTTCTGGGTGATCGCGTTCTGGGTCTGCCCCGGCCCGTCGATCTGCTGTGTGTCCGACATGCGGAGGATGCGTAGCTTCCCGTAGTCGGGGTGGGCCGCATCGGCGTTGACAGCGAGGTAGCTGGCCAGGTTCTGGCGCGTCCGGGGCACGAACACCGCGGTCTGGCTGAACACGGGCGCCTCGTCACCGGGCCACTTGATGGACAGGTAGTAGCTCGGCTCCTTCTGCCTCTCGTTGACCTGCACCGGGTCGATCGGGACCTCCCAAACGTCGGTGCCGTTGTACCAGACGCGCGGGTTCGCGACGTGGTAGCGGGCCAGGATCTCGCGCTGCACCTTGAACAGGTCCTCGGGATAGCGCAGGTGCTCCCTGAGGTCGGCGCTGATCTGGTCGCGGGGGGTCACCGTGCCCGGGAAGGCCCGGGAGAAGGTGGCCAGCAGAGGATCGGTCTCGTCCCACGCGTACAAGGTGACGGTGCCGTCATAGGCGTCCACGACTGCCTTGACGGAGTTGCGCATGTAGTTGATGGGCTGGTCGAGCTGGGCGCCCAGCACGGGAGTCTGCGTGTCCGACGTGGCTTGGCCCAGCAGCACACGCTGGCTGTTGGGGTACGTCGCCGAGGTGGTGTAGGCATCGATGATCCACACCAGGCGCCCGTCGACGACGGCCGGGTACAGGTTCCGGTCGACGGTCAGCCAGGGGGCCACCTTCTCGACGCGCTGCTTGGGTGTGCGGTCGTAGAGGATCTTGGAGTTCTCGTTCACGCGGTCCGACAGCAGGATATTCAGGTCGCCGAACCGGGTCGCGTAGAGCAGGCGACCCCACAGGTCGCCCATCGGGACGCCGCCGGATCCGTCGTACTGGTTGTACTGCTCGCCGCCCCCCTGAGCTCCACCGGGGCTGTCGAGCTCGATCGGGGGCTGGCCCTCGAGGCGTCCGACGATGGCGAAGTTGGTGGACTGCTCGCCGAAGTAGATCCGCGACTGCGTCTCCTCGATCGCCCCCACCGGCGGGATGTCCCGGGTGATCCAGACGGGCTCACCGTTGCCCTGGCGTCGGTTGCCGTAGGCGGACACGAAGCCATGGCCGTGCGTGTACACGGTGTGCAGGTTGTTCCAGTTGCGGTCGGGGATGCCCGCCTCGTTGAGCTCGCGCGCGGCCACGACGACGTCGGTCTCCTGCCCCTCGATCGTGTAGCGGTCGATGTCGAGGATGTCGGGGAAGGCGTAGTAGCCGCGGACCTGCTGCAGCTGCTCGAAGGTGGGGCCGATGACCTGAGGATCCATCAGCCGGATGCCGGGCAGCGCGGCGGCGTCCTCTTTGAGTTGCCCCGGCGCGACCTGGGTGACGGCCTCGTATTCGGCGATCTCGGTGGCAGCGATGCCATAAGCGGCCTTGGTGGCCGCCATGTGCTCCTGGATGTAGACGTGTTCACGGTCAGGTTCGTTGGGCCGGACCTGGAACGTCTGAACGATCATCGGGTAGATGAGGGCGAGGATGAGGCTCGAAACGAGCATCAGCACGACGCCGGCTGCAGGGATGAGCGTGCGCTGCCAGAAAATGTTGGCCACGAAGAGCGCGGCGACGATGAACGCGATGATGGCCACGACCAGCTTGGCGTCCAGCTCCGCCTCGGCGTCGGTGTAGTGCAGGCCGGTAAACAACGTGCCCGGCTCCAGGAGGAGCGCGTAGCGGTCCAGCAAATTCTGCAGACCGTAGATGACGAGGATGGCGGCGCCGACCGCCGACAGGTGCGCTGCCGCGGGACGTGCGCTGCGGGCGCCCTGCTCCCGGCTCGCGCTCAGGTTCCCCACTGCGAAGTGGACCGCGGCGGCGGCGAGGAAGCCGAACACGAGGCCGCTCATCACCATCGACGTGGCCAGCCGCCACACCGGAAACTCGAGCATGTAGAAGGTGATGTCCAGATTGAAGGTGGGCTCGGTGACCCCGGCTGGTTGCCGGTTGAGCCAGGCTAGGACGGGCATCACCTGCGTGGCGGCCGACAGGCCGGCCATGATGCCGAAGACGACCGAGGGCACCACCAGCGCGCCCACGGCGTTGGCCTCGAGCAGTTCCCGGTAGCGGTCCAGCACCGCCGAGGTGCTGCGACGACGCCGGGGGTCAGGCCGGAGCCGGAAGGCCAGCGCCATGTTCGCCCAGATCAACCCGCCGACCACGAGCCCGCCGACGAGGAAGAGGGCCACGCGCACGAGCAGTTGCGTGGTGAAGACGCCGGTGAACCCTGTGGAGTCGTACCAAAGCTTCTCGGTCCACAGCCCCGAATACAGCAGGAAGACGCCGATCGCGACGGCCAGGACGACCGCAGTGATGACGAGTGGGCTGCGGCGCTGGGTGGCGGGGGCTTGCACGAGGTTGAGCTCCTTGAGTCGGTTACGCGTTCAGGGTATGCGAGAGGGCCTCAGCGAGCCCGGGGACGAGGTCGGCGGCGGCGAGCAGGTCGGCGGGGTTCGTGCGCAGCCGCGCCAACCCATAGCGGTCGCCCGCACGGGTCACCCCCACCACGACGCGGACGTCGCGGCGCTCGGGGTGCCCGGCGACGAACGCCTCGGCTTCGGCAGCGTCGCCGGGGATCTGCGGCTCGACGTGCGGGGGGACGAAGAGGCGTTCCAGCGCGACTGCGCAGCCGTGCACGGTGTCGGGCCAGGAGATGCGGCCGAGGCCGTCGAGGACGTCGGCGCCGGTGTGGAAGCCCTCCTGCTCGATCGAGCTGAGCGCACCGTCGGGAACCCCGTCGGCCCGTTTCAGCTGCGTGGCAAGGCTCG
>JBKHWW010000096.1:0-21326 GCA_046566345.1 Actinomycetes bacterium | reverse complement strand
CGATGTTGGTGTAGCCGTCCGACAGCAGCACGACCGCGCCCGGCGTCCGGCCCTCGGGGTCCTCGGGATCGGGCGGGACGAGGGCCATCGCGTCCAGGGCGCTGTAGATGCCCTCGCCGATCGCGGTCGACGGCGCGAGTTGGAGGTTCTCGATGGCCCGCTTGACAAGCCCACGGTCTTGGCTGGGGGGCACGATGATCGCCGACGAGCCGGCGAAGGCGACCAGCGAGACGTTGAAGCCGCGGGGCAGCAGGTCGATAAAGCCGACGCCGGCAGCCTTGGCGGCGACGAGCCGGGTCGGGTCGACGTCGACGGCGTCCATCGAGCGGGACACGTCGATCGCGAGGACCACGGTCGCGCGCTCGCGGGGCACGTTCACCGCATCCTTGGGCTGGGAGAAGGCGACCACGAGGGACGCCAGGCTCACGACGGCGGCGAACACGGCGATGTGACGCTTCCAGGCCGCCTGGCGCGGCAGGACGCGCTCGAGCCGATCGATGCCGAACGTTCTACTGCGGGACGCCTTGCGCTGCAGCAGCACCCAGTACAGGACGAGGAGCACCGGAACGAGGCCCAGGAGCCACAGGCGCTCCGGGTGGAAGAACGAGATCAGGGGGGTGAGCATCACGGCCACCTCGCCCCCAACGAGACGGCAGCCAGCGCCGCCACCACCGCGAACGCCAGGCCGTAGCCGGCCCAGGTGGCGGTGGTCTCCTTCTTGACCTCTTCGTAGCCCACCTCGGAGCGGATCGACTCGTACACGCGGCTGAGGTCCCCTGCCGATTCGGCGGCGGACGCCGTCCCGCCCGACGCCTCGGCGAGCAGGCTCATCAGCTCCCGGTCGGGCGGCACCCGCTCGCGCTTGCCGTCGAGGTCTACCGAGCCGTTCTCGGTGCCGTACGCGATGGTATGGATCGGCACCTTGGCCTCGCGCGCCGCCGCGGCCGCCTGCTGCGGCGAGCGCCCCGCGGTGTTCTGACCGTCCGAGAGCAACACGATCGCGCCGGGAGCCGTGGACCCGTCGTCACCCTTGGGCGCCATCTCGATCGCGCTGAGCGCGACGTAGATGGCGTCGCCCACCGCGGTCGAGTCTTGCAGCGAGAGCCCTTCGATGGCGCGGGTCGCGAAGGTGCGGTCGGTGGTCGGCCCCAAGCGCGTGGCGGGGTTGCCGGCCATGCTCACCACGGCGACGTTGTACTGCTCGGGCAGGGACCGGACGAAGTCGACCGACAGCCGCTGCGCCGCCTCCAGCCGCGAGGGCGCGACGTCGGTGGCGGCCATCGAGCGGGACACGTCGACGACCAGCACGATCGTGGCGCGCTCTCGCGGCACCCGGTCGATGCCGTTGGGCCGGGACCACGCCAGGACGAGGGTGATCAGGCTGAGCAGGGAGAGCGCCACCGCCAGGTGACGTCGCCACTGCGACTGCTTGCGCACCACCCGGCCGAGCACGGCGGTGTTGGTGAACCGCATCCCGGTGCGGTTCTTGCGTCGGGTCGCCCAGATGTAGACGGCGACCAGGACCGGGACGAGCAGCAGCATCCACAGCCGCTCGGGCTGCAGGAACGCCTCAGACAGGTTCACCGGGTCACCCCCTGTGGCGGCTGGTGCAGGGTGGAGGCCACCCGGCGGTACGCCAGCACGAAGCGGGCGATGTCTTGCACCCAGTCGCGGTCGGTGCGCAGCTGGATGTGGCCGACGCCGGCCCGGCGAAGCGCCACCCTGACCCGCTCCCGCTGCGCCCGCGACGCCGCGTTGAAGCGGGCACGCGCGTCGGCGTCCGACGTGTTGACGTAGCGCAAGAAGTCGGACTCGGGATCGCGGATCAGGATGTCACCGACGTCGGGGAAGTCCACCTCGCGCCGGTCGACGACCTCGACGCAGATCACCTGGTTCTTGACCGCCAGCCGGCGCAGGGCGCGCTCCCAGTCCGGCTCGACATCCACGTCGAGCTCGGTGTCACCGGGTGTCAGGAAGTCGGAGACGATGACGCGCAGGCCGCGGCGGCGCTGGGTCCGCGCCACCTGGTCGATGCCCGTGGCCAGGGAGAAGGGCCCGGTGCTGTGGTCGGGCACGATGGGCTCGGCGAGCATGCGGCTCAGTAGGGCGTAGAGGGCCATCCGCCCGGAGCGGGCCGGGATCCGAACCATGGAGTCGGGGCGCATGATCAGGCCGCCGAACCGGTCCCCCATCTTCTGCCCCAGGAACCCGATCGTGGCGATGGCCGCGATCCCGAGGTCGCGCTTGGTGACCCCTTCGGTGCCCCAGTTCATCGACGGTGTCACGTCCAGCAGCGCCCAGACTTCGAGCTCGCGGTCGGCGATCGTGTCGCGGACGTGCGGCGTCCGGGTGCGGGCGGTGACGGCCCAGTCCATCTTGCGGACGTCGTCCTGGCCCGGCACGTAGATCCGCGCGTCGTTGGTCTCCGACCCGGGGCCGGGTAGCAGCCCCCGGTGGTCGCCGTGCAGGAACCCCTCCATCCGGCGGACGATCGTCAACTCCAGGCGCTTGAGCGCCTGCTCGGGGGCCAGCTTGCCCAGCGGCAGCGTGGCCGCGGTCGGCTCGCGGAGGACGGATGCCACCGCCCCCAGCTCGTCGGGGGGTGAGAACGCGTGGGGCCCGCCGTTGGTCACGGACGCCTCCTCAGCGCCGCTCCGGGGCGGGCTCATACCGGTGCTGGTCGCGAGCCTGGACGCGCTGCTGCTCGTTCCAGACCGGGGTGGGCGCCGGCACCATCGCGATGATCCGCTCGATGACCTGCGCCGTGGACACGTTGTCGGCGATCGCGTCGAACCCCAGCACGAGGCGGTGCGACATCACGTCGCGGGCGACCGCCTGGACGTCGGTGGGGAGCACGTAGTCGCGGCCGTGAATCAACGCTAGGGCGCGCGCCGCCGACACCAACCCCAGGGTGGCGCGCGAGGACGCGCCGATCTGGATGACCGACGTGAGGTCGGGCATGCCGAACTCGGCGGGCGTGCGGGTGGCTAGCACCAGCCGGACGATGTACTCGGCGACAAGGTTGTGGACGAACACGCCCGAGGCCTGGTCCTGCAACGCCAGGACGCGCTGCGGATCCAGCAGGTTGCGCGCCGTCGGCGGGCGGACGCTCATGCGGCGCAGGATCTCGAACTCCTCGTTACCGCGCGGGTAAGGCACATCCACCTTGAGCAGGAAGCGGTCGCGCTGCGCCTCGGGCAGGGGGTAGACGCCCTCGGACTCGATGGGGTTCTGGGTGGCGATCACGATGAACGGCTGCGGCACCGGGTAGGTGCGGCCGCCGATCGAGACCTGCTTCTCGGCCATGAGCTCGAGCATCGCCGACTGCACCTTGGCCGGCGCTCGGTTGACCTCGTCGGCGAGCACGAAGTTGACGAACACCGGGCCCAGCGAGATGTCGAACTTCTCCTGCTGCGAGGAGTAGATGCGGGTCCCCACGATGTCGGAGGGAACCAGATCGGGGGTGAACTGGATCCGGGCGAAATCGCCCCCGACCACCGTGGCAAAGGTGCGCACGGCGAGGGTCTTGGCCGTGCCGGGGACACCTTCCAGCAGCACGTGGCCCTTGGCCAGCAGGCCGACCATCAGCTGCTCAACCATGTGCTCCTGGCCAACGATCACGCTCTGCACCTCAGCGATGGCCTCGCCGAGGAGCTCGGTGGCCTCGCGCGTCGAGCCTGGCTGGGAGGGTGTTGTCACGCGCGTGTCTCCTCGGGTGCGGCAACGGTGATCCGTCGAAACCTTACCCGGTCGCTCTGGCGGCCCGGCGGCGCCCCCTGTGCCCCGCGCACCCCAGGGGCTGCTTCGGGCATGGGGCAGAATGGGCCGCGATGAACGAGCCCCAGCAGCCGACCGGCGGCCCCGGCGACCAGCCGGCCGCGCTGCTGTTCCCCCTGCTGCCGCTCGACCCGCCCCGTGTGGGGGGCTACTGGCTGGACGCCCGCCTGACCGCCTCACCCTCGGGGGTGGCCTGGACCGCGCACGCCGACGAGGGCAGCGAGGTGATGGTGCTGATGCTCAGCGAGGGCGCCAGCGCGGACGCTGCCGCCGTCGATCGCCTGGCCGGCACCGTGAACAAGATGCACATCGACACCGTGCTGGCGCGAGGGGGCCGCGGCCAGGACGAGGGGAGGCTGGCCACCAAGTACGTCGCCGACGCCGACACCCCGCCCACCCCGGACGCCGCCCCCGCTGCCCCGTGGGTCGCCCTGGCCTTCGACGGAAGCACGCGCGCGGTCGCCGAGGCCCAGCGGGTGCTGGCCGAGGTCGACCTGTCCTGGTTGCCGCCCAAAGGCACCCCGTCGGGCCCCGACTACCAGCTGCCCTGGATCGACAAGGTCGCCCCCGGGACGGCGCGGCAGTGGCCGCTGCCCTGGCCCGGCCGCCACGACCGAGCGGGTTGGCTGTCGATCCTGGTGTCCTGGCTGATCATGATCCTGCTGACGGCCCTGGCCGTCCTCGTCGCCATCCTGATCTTCCAGTCGGCGCCACCGACGAGCCCTCCCCCGCCGGTGCCGACGTCGGGCACGGGCTCGCCGCCCCCCGATTCGGCCTCTCCCTCGCCCGATTCGGCGTCCCCGTCCCCCGACACGGCCTCCCCTTCGCCGGATTCGGCGTCCCCCTCGCCCGATTCCGCGTCCCCCAGCCCGGCCAGTGCTTCCCCGTCGGGGCCCGGGTCGCCCACGCCGAACAGCCGGCTGTGAACGCACTCCGGCTGATCGCCACCGACCTGGACGGCACCCTGCTGAACCCCGCCGGGCGCATCACGGACGCCGACGCCGCGGCCCTGCGCGCGGCGTCCGAACGAGGGATTCTCATCGTCGTGGCCACTGGGCGGCCCGCGCGGTGGCTGGACTGCCTGGCCCCCATCGCCGCAGCCCGTCCGTACGTGATCATCAGCAACGGTGCGGCCGTCTTCGACCTGGCCGCGCGGCGAGTCATCGAGCGCCGAGCGCTGGACGCCGAGACGATCCTGCACGTGGCGGACGCCCTCCGCGCGGCCTTCCCCGGGGTGTTGTTCGCGCTGGAGCACGGTGAGGTGTTCGGGTGCGAGCTGGACTGGGCGCACCGCGTCCCTGAGGGGTCCGGTCCGCACAGCGCTGAGGACGCCGTCACGGTGCGGGCGCCGCTGCACGAGTTGCTTACGCGCGTCCAGCCGGTCGTCAAGATGCTGGCCATTGCCCCCGGCCGCAGCAGCGACGAGCTCGCGCACGCGGCGTCCGTGCTCGTGGGAGACCGCGCCGTGGTCACGCACACCACGCCGCCGGGGCTGCCGGCCCTCCTCGAGATCAGCGCCTCGGGGGTCTCCAAGGCGGGCACCCTGGCTGACTTCTGCCATCGCCACGGCGTGGACGCCTCCGAGGTGGCCGCCTTCGGCGACATGCCCAACGACCTGGGGATGCTGTCGTTCGCGGGCAGGCCGTTCGCCATGGGCAACGCCCACCCCGCGCTCCGCGAGCGGTTCGAGGTGGTGGGCAGCAACGCCGAGGGCGGCGTGGGCGCCACGGTGCGCCGCCTGCTCCGCGTGGATCCGATATCGGGCTGATTAGGGTTATTGCCGCAGCCCCGTGCACGGATTCGCCGCGACCGCCCGCCATCGCTTAGCGTAGAGGTAATCTTCACGGACGCAACGACGCATCCCGACCGCACAGGAAAGGGGCACGCCATGTCCGCCATACCACCTGTGGGCCGAGCCTTGCCAGGCTCCCGTCCATTCGCTCTCGACGACGACGACGCCAACGACCTAGCACGCGTGGACGAGCACGTCCCCACCTCCCGACGCCAGGCCACCCGCAACGCCCACTCACCGGTGATGGTAGCCGCCTCGCTGATGGCCCTGATCGGCATCGTCGCGTACGGCTGGTTCCTGCTCAACCCCGCCCACCGGGGTGACCTGCTGCCGTGGGTGTTGGTCATCGTCGCTGAGACGATCCTGGTCTTCCACGCGCTGATGAGCATGTGGACCCTGCTGTCCGGCGTCCGGAACCCGGGCACGTTCGCGTTCCACGCTGCCAAGGAGCGGTTGTACGACCTGGACGCCAACGAGGCGGCCGACGCCGCCGACGATCCCACGCGGTGGCCGCTGTTCCTCAACGACCGCCAGGTGTCGGTCGACCTGCTCATCACGGTCTACGGCGAGCCTCTCGACGTCATCCGCCGGACGGCGACGGCCGCGCAGGCCGTCCGCGGCGCACACGGGACGTGGATCCTCGACGACGGACGCTCCGACGAGGTGCGCGATCTGGCGGCCGAGCTCGGCGTCTCCTACGTGCGCCGACTCACCAACCACGGCGCCAAGGCGGGCAACGTCAACAACGCCCTCACCGTGGCGAAGGGCTCGTTCTTCGTGATCCTCGACGCCGACTTCGTGCCCCGGCCCGAGTTCCTGGAGGAGACCCTCCCGTTCATGCAGGACTCGACGGTCGCGTTCGTGCAGACGCCGCAGACCTACGGCAACATGCACAACATCATCTCCCGCGGCGCGGGCTACATGCAGACGATGTTCTACCGGTTCATCCAGCCCGGCCGCAACGAGTTCAACGCAGCCTTCAGCGTGGGCACCAACGTGCTCTACCGCCGCGCGGCGATCCTCGACATCGGCGGGCTCTACACCGACTCCAAGTCCGAGGACGTGTGGACGTCGCTGACGCTGCACGAGCGCGGCTGGCGCAGCGTGTACATCCCCGACACGCTGGCCGTCGGTGACGCGCCCGAGACGATCGAGGCCTACACCAAGCAGCAGCAGCGGTGGGCCACCGGCGGCTTCGAGATCCTGCTCACGCACTTCCCCTTCAACCCGCGACGCCCGCTCACGCTCGACCAGCGGTTCATGTACTTCGTCACCGCGACGCACTACCTGACCGGCATCGCCCCCGGGATCCTGCTGTTCGTCCCGGCGCTGGAGATCTTCTTCGACCTCCGCCCGGTCAACCTGGACGTCTCTCCCGGCCAGTGGTTCCTGTTCTACGCCGGCTTCTACCTGCTGCAGGTGCTGCTGGCCGCGCTCGCCCTGGGCACCTTCCGCTGGGAGGTCCTGATGCTCGCCCAGTGCTCGTTCCCGATCTACCTCCGGGCGCTGCGCAACGCCTTCGTCGGGGTCGACACCAAGTGGAGCGTGACCGGCGCCACAGGCGGCAAGACGTCGCCGTTCAACTACATGATCCCGCAGGTGCTGGTGTGGGTGTTCCTCATCTACGCGACCGTGGTCTCGGTCTTCCGCGACATGACGCTGGGCTACCTCAACATCGCCACCGTGTGGAATGCGATCAACCTGCTCGCGCTCAGCGCGTTCGTGGCCGTCGCCTTCAGCGAGTCCGGGCGACTGCCCCAGCGCCGCGTCGCGCCGGAGGCGCTGGCGATCACCGAGACCAGCCTTGGTGCCTCCGCAGACGAGGTGCCTTTGGAGACGCCCTTCCTCGACCGGTCGGTCATCCTGCAGGCCCGCGACGACCGGGACGCCCTGGCGTCCGGCCACGAGCTGCCCGAGCGGGACGAAGACCCGCGCAACTTCTCCCTGCGGTACGCGTCGAGCGATCCGCGCCTGGGCGTCATGCCCGCGCCGATCCGACGCCCGCACCCCACTGACACCACACCCGCCGCGCCCGAAGGCGCCCGCACCGAGGAGGTCACCCGATGACCTGGTCCAACCGACTCCGACTCATCGGCGGCATCCTCGCCGTCCTGGTCGTCATGACCGCACTCACGCTGCTGTTCAATCAGCGCCAGTCCCGCGTGGCGAGCATGTCTGCCGTCGTGGACGCCCCGACCGCCGTGGTGGGTTCCGGCTATGGCGGCGTCGTCACTGATCAGCTCGTCGAGCTGGGCGACTCCGTCGACCAGGGCCAGGAGCTGTTCCGCGTGGTCAGCCCCGAGCTCCAGCAGGACGCCCGGATGGGGTTCCGTCCCGAGTCCAACGACGCCTACACCGTCGACGTCCAGGCGGGGATCGTGACCCACAGGGCCGTGATCGCGGGCCAGGTCACCACCATCAACGCGACCCGCGGTTCCTACCTGCAGGCGGGCTCCACGCTGGCGACCATCACCGCCACCTCGCCCAAGACCGTCCTGGCCGAGTACCGCCTCGAAGCCACCGACTACAGCCGCGTCGAGCGCGGCGCCACAGTGACGCTGAACCTGGCCGACGACCGCCAGCTCGAGGGCACCGTCACCGACATCGGCGTGATCACCAAGGACGGCCAGACGATCACCACCGTGCGGGTCGAGTCCGCCGGCCTGGAGGACCCGAGCTACGCCAACCTGACACGGGCCGGCTCCCCCGTGCAGGCGGTGCTGAGCCTGCGCGACGACGGCATCCTCGCCGGCCCGACCCACGCGATGATGCAGTTCCTAACGAAGATCGGGCTGCGCTGATGAGGGCGGCCACGAGGTTCGCGGCCGCCGTGTTGCTCTCCCTGCCACTGCTGGCCGCCTGCACGGCCGGCCCGCAGCCGACCACGGCCCCGCCGACACGCTCGGCCGCCGCGGACACCCCGGTGCTGGACGAGGCGCGCGTCGCCGACGGGCTCGCCGCGCTCCCGCAGCGCGACGGCCTCGACCTGAAGCCGACCCGCCTCGCCGACGGCCTGGTGCCGCCGACCAACCGCTGGTTCTCCGGCCTCGTCTTCGGGGACAAGGTGCTGCCGGTGTTCCCGCTGCCGCTGTCCTTCAGCGCGACCGCCGACGGCATCGAGTTCGGCGTCCCCGTGGTCAATACGACCGCGAAGACGATCATGGGAGGCCATCACCCCGTGGTCCGGGTCTCCGGCGGCGGAACGCCCTCGTGGCAGGTCAGCGCGTACGACGAGATGTCGGTGACGCTCACCGACGCGGCGTCGGGCAACCGCGTGCAGATCGCCCAGGGCTCCCCCTACGTGCACCTCACGGTCGCCGACGCGACCGAACTGAAGACCGACGGCCTGGTGTGGCAGGGCGACGGCAGCCACTGGACCGTGACGGCCGCCGGGACGACCTATGGGGTCACCGGCGACGGCGTGTCCGTCGACGGCTCGGACATCACCGTGCCGGCCGGTGCCACGGTGTCCTGGTTCGCGGTGCCCACCGACGGCGACGCCGCCCGCCTGGCCGAACTCGCCGCTCCGCTGACGAGCACCTCGGCGTCCTACGAAGTGGGAACGGACGCGGCCACCACCCTGACGTACGCGACCGAGGGTGGGCGTCCGACCGCTTTCGCCGCGATGCCGCACCACCTCGACGGGATGGCCGCTGACGCATGCACCTTGGGCACCTACCCGAGCATCTTCGGCACCCTGAACGTCTGCGAGGGCACCACGTTGACCTGGCGGACGCCGACCTACCAGGCCCGCGCCGGGCTCGACCTCAGCGTGCTGTCGCAGGCCGAGAAGTCCGAGCTGGCCGACCAGCTCGCCCTCGACGTGGCGGCCGACCCGGCCTACCCCGCCGACACGTACTTCGGGGGCAAGGCGCTCTACCGGGATGCCCAGCTGTGGCAGATCGCCACGCAGCTCGGCGCCACCGACGAGGCCGACGCCCTCCGCGAGCGCCTGACCGAGTCCCTGGCCTGGTGGATGGACCCGAAGCGGTGCGAGACCAACGACGCGTTCTGCTTCGTCCACGACACCACCAACCGTGGCGTCGTCGGCCGCACCCCGTCGTTCGGTTCGGACGAGTTCAACGACCACCACTTCCACTACGGGTACTTCCTGTACGCGGCGGGCGTGCTCGCCGCCGACGACCCCGCTCTCGCCGAGCGGTGGGCTCCCGTGATGGACCTGCTGGCCGCCGACATCGCCATGGCGCCGGCGTCCGACCTGCTGCCGATGCGCCGCAACTTCGACGCGTACGCGTCGCACTCGTGGGCTTCGGGCACCAGCCCGTTCGCGGATGGGAACAACCAGGAGTCCAGCTCCGAGGCGGTCAACGCCTGGGCAGGGCTGACGCTGTGGGCCCAGGCCCGCGACAACGCACCCCTAGAGGCGCAGGCGCGCTGGATGCACGCCCTGGAGGCGCAGGCGGCGCGCGCCTATTGGACCGACTTCGACGCCAGCGACCCGGTCTATGCCGGGTACGGGCACTCGATCGTCCCGCTCATCTTCGGGGGCAAGCGTGACTACGCCACCTGGTTCTCCGCCGAGCCGGCGGCGCACCTGGCGATCCTGGTGATCCCGGCCAGCCCCTCCTCGGACCACCTCGCCGGCGACCCCGACCGGATCCGCGCCAACGTGGCCGAGGCCACCGCGACCCGCGGCTACGCCCAGCAGTACGGCGACTACCTGCTCATGTACGAGGCGCTCGCTGGCCCCGAGGACGCCGCCAAGGCCCTCGAGGTGGCGCGCACGCTCCCCGACGAGGCGATCGACGACGGCAGCACGCGCACGTACCTGCTCGCGCACCTCATGGCCCACGCCGGCTGACGCGGCTGTTTAGGATGGCCGGAGGAGGCCATCGTGAACGACCACATCCCTGACGAGCTCGATCCCGCCGGACGCGACCTGCGGGCCTACGTCGACGAACTGCGGCCCGAGCACCGCGTCGTCCGCTACAACCGGGGCGAGTGGGTGCTGCTGCGGCACGACGACGTCGTGACAGCCGCCCTCGATCCGACCACGTTCTGCAGCGGGGTCTCGGCCCACCTGCAGGTGCCCAACGGCCTGGACGGGGACGCCCACCGGTCGGCGAGGGAGACCCTCGACCGCTACTTCGAGCCGCGCGCCCTCGCCCCCTTCGAACCGGTGTTCCGCGACCTGGCCCGGGAACTCGTCTCTGAAGTGCCTCGGGGCACGTCGGTCGACGCCGTCGGTGACATCGGCGCGCAGTTCGCCGTCCGCGCCCAGAGCGCCTGGCTGGGCTGGCCGACCGACCTGGAGCCGCACCTGCTGGCGTGGATGGCTCACAACCACGCAGCCACCCGTTCGGGCGACCGGACGCGGACCGCGGTGGTGGCGTCCGACTTCGACGCGCTGATCCGCTCTGTGCTCGAGCCGCGGCGGGCGCTCGGGGACGCCGCGCCCGACGACGTGACCACCGCGCTCATGCGTGACCGGGTAGACGGGCGTCCCTTCACCGACGAGGAGATCGTCTCCGTCCTGCGCAACTGGACCGGCGGCGACCTCGGTTCGATCGCCCTGTGCGTCGGCGTCCTCGTCGCGTTCCTGGCCGCGCACCCCGATGTCGCGGACCGCCTCCGGGCGGGCGTTGGCGACGCCGAACTGGACGCCGCGATCGACGAAGTGCTGCGCATCGACGACCCCTTCATCTCCAACCGCCGGCGTACGACGTGCCCGGTGCACCTGGGCGGGGCGGACATCCCCGAGGGTGCGATCGTGAAGCTGCACTGGACGTCAGCGAACCGGGACGCCGACGTCTTCGGCGATCCGGACGCCTTCGACCCCGCCGCCCACGGCCCGGCCAACCTCGTATACGGGATCGGGCCGCACGTGTGCCCGGGGCGTCCGCTGGCCACCATGGAACTGCGGATCGCCCTGCAGGAGCTGCTCGCCGGAACGGACTCGATCACCTTCGCGGCGGGCGAGGAGCCGGAGCGCGAAGTGGCGCCGGTGGGCGGCTATCACCGGGTGCCGATCGTCCTCAGCTGAGCGGGGCGCCGCGACCGAACGAGCCCGGCCGAACCAGGCCGACCGAACCAGCCCGGCCGAAGAGCCCGGCCGACGAGCCCTGCATACGAGCCCGGGCGGAGGCCGACCGGCGCAGGGCGGATCAGGCGCGTCGGCGCGGGGCGCGCACCTCTTCGAGCACGGTTTTGCCCCCGAACGCGAAGAACTTCAGAAGCAGGAAGGTCACCGGCACCCCGACGGCAGCGGCGAGGACGTACGCGATCAGTTCATGGAAGCCGAGGAGGTTGTAGACGACCAGGACGCACAGGTTCTGGATC
This sequence comes from Actinomycetes bacterium, assembly GCA_046566345.1. Taxonomy (GTDB): domain Bacteria; phylum Actinomycetota; class Actinomycetes; order Propionibacteriales; family Propionibacteriaceae; genus Propioniciclava. The sequence continues at coordinate 9,457 of JBKHWW010000096.1, read as the reverse complement.
AGGAAGTTCGGGACGTAGGACAGCACGAACCTGCCGTAGCGCCGCAGCGACCGGCGCGAGGGGAAGACGATCCAGCTGTTGAGGAAGTAGGAAACCGTGACGCTGGTCGCGTAGCCGACCACGAACGCCACGTTCGGCTGAAGGAACAGCGAGTAGAGCCAGGCAAAGATCGTGCCGTTGAACGCGTTTACGACGCCGACGCCCAGGAACTTCAGGAATGCCGGGGTGAGGAACGAGCCCTTGAAGAAGGCGAGCACGGTCCGAACCCCTCTTCCTTCGCGGAGGACCACCACGGCGTCCGCGGTGGTGCTCCTCATTGTCGTGGCTTCGACGCGCGCTGTCATGACATGTCCCTCTGATCACCCGGTTCGGCCGACCGGCCGGCTCGCACGCCCCTGTGGCCGCCACCCGTGGGGACGATCATGCCGGACGCCCGGGCCGGTGGGAAGCCTCATTCACCCTTCGGTTACGCGGCCGCCCGCGAATCCCCAGTGCGTGGCACTTCAGGCGTAGCCGAGCTCGTGCAGCCGGTCGTCGTCGATGCCGAAAAAGTGCGCGATCTCGTGCACGACCGTGATGTGCACCTCGTCGAGGACGTCCTCGACCGAGTCGCAGATCGCCAACGTGGGATTGCGGTAGATCGTGATCCGGTCTGGCAGCACGCCTCCGTAGTGGCTATCGCGCTCGGTCAGTGGGACGCCATCGTAGAAGCCGAGCAGGTCGGGGTCTTCGGCCGGCGCGTCGTCCTCGATCACGATGATGCAGTTCTCCAGCAGGCCGATGAGCTCGTCGGGGATGCTGTCGAGGGCGTCGTTGACGTAGCCCTCGAACTCGTCGGCACCGATCGCGATCGCCATGCGCACCAGCCTAGGCCGCCTTCCCGCCTCGGCCCCCAGACGACTGGCGCCCTCTCGCTGACAAGGGGCGCGAACCGGTGTTGAATGGGGCCATGAAGAAGCTCATCAACGATCCCGCTGACGTCGTTGCCGAGTCGCTGCGCGGTTTCGCGGCAGCGCACCCCGACCTCGTCCGAGTCGACCATGACCTCGCGACCGTGTTCCGGGCCGAGGCACCTCCGCGGGGCACGGTGGGCATCGTGTCCGGCGGCGGCTCGGGCCACGAGCCGCTCCACGGCGGCTACGTCGGGCTCGGCATGCTGTCGGCGGCCTGCTGCGGCCAGGTGTTCACATCCCCGGTCCCCGACCAGATCCTCGCCGCCACGCAGCAGGTCGACGCGGGCGGCGGGGTCCTGCACCTGGTGAAGAACTACACCGGCGACGTGATGAACTTCGAGATGGCCGCCGAGATGGCCGAGGGCGTCGAAGTCGCCACCGTGGTGCTCGACGACGACGTCGCGGTCCAAGATTCCACCTGGACGGCCGGACGCCGCGGCACCGGCGCCACCGTCTTCGCCGAGAAGCTGGCCGGGGCTGCGGCCGAGCAGGGTCGCCCGCTCGCCGACGTGGCCGCGGTGGCGCGCCGGGTCAACGAGAACGGCCGCAGCATGGGCATGGCCCTGACGCCGTGCACCGTGCCGACCGCGGGGCGTCCGAACTTCACCCTCGGCGAGGACGAGATGGAGATGGGCGTGGGGATCCACGGGGAGCCCGGGCGGGCTACGATCCCGCTGGCGCCGGCGGCCTCCATCGCCCAGCACCTGGTGGAGCCGATCCTGGCGGACCTGCCGTTCTCCAGGGGCGACACCGTCCTGGCGATGGTGAACGGCATGGGCGCCTCACCGCTGATCGAGCTGTACCTGATGTACGCCGAGGTGCAGCGGATTCTCGACGGGGCCGGGATCACGGTGGCCCGTCGCCTGGTCGGCAACTACATCACCTCCCTCGACATGGCCGGCTGCTCGGTCACGCTGGTCAAGGCCGACGACGAGCTGGTCAGCCTGTGGGACGCGCCGGTGCACACCGCGGCCTTGCGCTGGGGACGGTGAGCGTGGCCGACCCGAACCCGGTCCCGGACGCCGCCCTGACCGTTGCCGGCCTGGCCGGCTGGCTGACCCGGTACGCCGAGTTGATCACCGAGCACGAAGGGGAGCTCACCTCCCTGGACTCAGCGATCGGTGACGGCGACCACGGCGCGAACATGGTCCGGGGAATGCGTGCCGTCGCGACGGTGCTCCAAGATCAGTCGTTCGAGACCCTCGACGCCTTGGCGAAGAAGGTCGGGATGACCTTGGTCAGCACCGTCGGCGGCGCCAGCGGCCCGCTGTATGGCACCCTGTGGCTCCGCTTCGCCACGGCGCTGGCGGGGCGGGCCGAGGCCACGCCGACCGAGCTCGGTGCGGCCCTGAGGGCCGGAACCGACGGCGTCCGCCAGCGCGGCAAGGCCGAGCCGAACGACAAGACGATGCTGGACGCCCTCCTGCCGGCTCTGGACGCCTTCGACGCGGCTGTCGCCGCCGACGCCCCCCTGGCCCGGGCCCTCGCCGACGCTGCGGCCGCGGCCGACTCGGGGTGCGCGGCGACGATCCCGCTGGTGGCGCGCAAGGGCAGGGCCAGCTATCTCGGCGAGCGCAGCGCGGGCCACCAGGACCCCGGCGCCACCAGCGCCGCCCTGCTGTTCCGCGCCGCCGCGGGCTAGCTACCGGGGTGGGTAGGCACACCGTGATCGGCATCGTCGTCGTCTCCCACAGCCGACCGTTGGCTGAAGCCGCGGTGGCCTTCGCCTCGCAGATGGTCGCGACGCGGGAGGGGCCGCGGGTCGCGGTCGCCGCCGGTCTCGACTCGCCCGAGGGCCCCCTTCTCGGCACGGACGCCGACGCCATCGCCCGGGCTATCACCGAGGCGGACTCCCCCGGCGGCGTCCTCGTGCTCATGGACCTGGGTTCGTCAGTCATGGGCGCGCAGATGGCGCTGGAGTTTCTCGACCCCGACCTGGCCGCCCGGGTCCGGCTGTCCCCCGCCCCGCTCGTCGAGGGCCTCGTCACCGCCGTCGTCGCGGCGGCCGCAGGCCTCACCCTGGAAGGGGTCGCAGCGCGCGCACGCGCGAGCCTCGCCGACAAAGAGGCCCACCTCGGCGACAACCCCGCTTCGACCCCGGAAGCGATGCCCGACCAAGCCGGCGACCAAGCCGGCGAACGAGCCGGCGAACGAGCCGGCAGCGAGGAAGGAGGCGAGGCCGCACGCGAGGCTCCCGAGAGAGCCGGCGGTGGGGCGGACCTCGCCCGGGTCGTCCTCGTCACCGCCACGACCGGGCTGCACCTGCGTCCCGCCGCGCTCATGGCGGGGCTGGTCGGATCCTTCGACGCGGAGGTCACCGCGCGCAACGAGGACACCGGTCGCGGGCCCGTCGCCGCCGACAGCCTGACCGAGCTGCTCGCGCTCGGCGCCGAGCACGGACACCGGCTTCGGCTCGTGGCGCGCGGCCCGCAGGCCCAGGCGGTGCTGGACGCCGTCGCGGACCTAGCCGAGGGGGATTTCGAGCCGCCCGCGGACCGGTGAACTCCGCAGCCCGCGGCGGAGATCGGGCCTACCATGGAAGGAAGCGAAGGTCTCCGGTACACCGATGTCGGGAGGCGACATGGACAGCAATCAGAAGGCGAAGATCGCCGGCGCGCAAGGGTTCGTCGCAGCGCTGGACCAGAGCGGGGGCAGCACCCCCAAGGCGCTCAGGCTCTACGGCATCCCCGAGGAGCAGTACTCCGGGGACGCCGAGATGTTCGACCGGGTGCACGCGATGCGGGAGCGCATCGTGATGAGCCCCAGCTTCGACGGCGACAGGATCCTGGCCACCATCCTGTTCGAGCAGACGATGGACCGCACGTTCGACGGAGTCCCCGCCGCGGAGTACCTGTGGGAGTCGAAGCGGATCGTGCCGATCCTCAAGGTCGACCAGGGCCTCCAGGCCGAAGCGCACGGCGTCCGCTTGATGAAGCCGATGGAGCGCCTGGACGACCTGCTGGAGCGGGCGCGCGCCCAGGGGATCTTCGGCACGAAGATGCGTTCGGTCGTCAGCTCCGCCGACGCGGGCGGCATCGCGGCCAATGTGGCCCAACAGTTCGAGTATGCCGAGCAGATCGCGGACGCCGGGTTCGTCCCCATCCTCGAGCCGGAAGTTGACATCAAGGCCTCCGACAAGGACGAATGTGAGCACCTGGTGCTCGAAGAGATCATGTCGCGCCTGGATTCGGGCTGGTCGGGGGCCCCGATCATGTTCAAGCTGACCCTTCCCGAGGAGGACGGGCTCTACACGGACCTGGTCGCCCACGCGGCCGTGTTGCGGGTGGTGGCTTTGTCGGGCGGCTACACCCGGGACGAGGCGTGCCAGCGGCTGGCGCGCCAACCGGGCGTCGTGGCGAGCTTCTCGCGGGCGCTCACCGAGGGGCTCAGGGTGGACCAGTCGGACGCCGACTTCGACGCCACCCTGGACGCATCGATCGCGCAGATCTACGCAGCCTCGGTGACGTAGCCCGGCGGTTCTCGCGCTCAGGCGTCCGGCAAGTCGGGCTGCCAGCGCAACACGTCGCCGGGCTGGCAGTCCAGAGCGCGGCACAGGGCGTCCAGGGTGGTGAACCGGACCGCCTTTGCGCGGCCGTTCTTCAGTACGGCGAGATTGGCCGGGGTGATGCCGATCGCCTCGGCGAGCGCACCCACCGACATCTTGCGGCGGGCGAGCATCACGTCCACGTCCACGACGATCGCCATCAGATAACCCCGTCCAGTTCGGAGCGGAGACGGCCAGCCTCGACCTCGCGGTCCACGGCTTGGGCCAGCAGCGCGCGCATCACCACCATGAGCAGGGCCACCCCGGCGATGACCAGGGCCATGCCGCACAGCAGGCCGACGATCCCCGGCGCGACCGTCGTCGGGGCCAGCACGACCGCGAGCGCAAACGTGAGAATGGCCGCGGCGGCGATGGTGCCGATGATGACGTTGACCGGGCGGAAGGACGAGAACGAGAAGACCGAACCGCGCCGAACCTTGGTCAGCAGGATCCAGATGCACACCGCGGCGACCTGAAGCGTCGCCACGCCCAGGACCGCGATCACCGCCATCGCCACCCGGAACCAGCCGGGCGCGCCCTCCAAGTCGATCCAGAGCAGCGGCACCATCACCACCTGCACCAGCAGGGACCCCACCAGCGCGATCGCGATGACGATGCGCAGGACCGTGATCGTCAGTTTCTCCATGACACTCCGTCCGTCGAACAACGATTGAATACTATCGTTTATCGATAGCGGACGCCAGTCGCCCGGCCAGGCGTGGGGCGAGGCGTGAGGCGTTAGGCGAGACCTGAGGCGTCAGGGAACGGCGTAAGCGGAGTCGCGGGCGTCGGTGATCAGCATGTGCCCGGGCGCGTGACAGATCGCGATGTCCGGCTTGGCCTCCATCACCATCGCCTGCGGGGTCACCCCGCAGGCCCAGAAGACGGGCACCTCGCCGGGGCGGACCTCGACCGGGTCGCCGAAGTCGGGGCGCCCGAGGTCCGAGATGCCAAGAGCGGCGGGATCGCCGACGTGGACGGGGGCGCCGTGGACGGCGGGGTAGCGCGAGCTGATGCGCACGGCGTCCGCCACCCGGCCCGCGGGGATCGGCCGCATCGAAACCACCAAGGGGCCGCTCAACGCCCCCGCGGGACGGCAGCGGACCGAGGTCGAGTACATGGCGACGTTCGACCCCGCGTCGATGTGCCGCAGGCCGATGCCGGCCTCCAGCAGCGGGTGCTCGAACGTGAATGAGCAGCCGATCAGGAACGCGACCAGGTCGTCCCGCCAGTAGGGCGTCACGTCCGCTGGGGAGGCGACCAACTCGCCGTGCTCGTAGACCCGGTACCTGCCGATGTCGGTGCGGATGTCGCCGTCGAGGAGACCGCCGGAGACCTGGCCGGCCTCGAGCACGTCGAGGATCGGGCAGGGCTTGGGGTTGCGCTGCGCGAAGAGCAGGAAGTCGAACGCGAGTTCGCGAGGCAGTGCGATGAGGTTGGCCTGCGCGTAGCCGGTGCACCATCCCGAGGTGGGCGCGCTGGCGCCCCCGCGGAACAGGGCCCTGGCCTGTGCGGGCGTCAGGGAACCCACGTCCGTGGGTTCGGCGGGCGCGCTGGCCGCCGCCGCAGGTGCGGGTGCGGCGCTGTCTGGCGTGTTCATGGGGCTCCTCAACGAACGATGCGGAAGGCGATGTGTTGTCCGGGGCGTGCCTGGGCGGCCAGGTCAGCGCTTTCCTCGGTCAGGACGCCGACGACCGGGTAGCCGCCCGTGACGGGATGGTCGGCGCCGAAGATGATCGGCTCGCCGCTGGCGGGCACCTGAATCGACCCCCGAACCACGCCTTCGCTGGCCAGTTCGGCACCGGCGAAGTCGTGGTGGCGGCGCATCACGCCGTTCTCGAGACGGACGCCGACGCGGTTGCTCTTCGCCGACACGAGCCAGTGTGTCTCGGTCAGCTGGATCAGGTCCTCCTGCCAGTCGTCGCGGGGGCCCAGGACGACGTCGAGCGTCATCGTGTCGGTGGGCAGCAGGCGGACGTTGGGGGTGTCCACGCCTGAGAACTTGTCGCTGGCCGGCGGCCCGACCCGGAGGACGTCTCCCTTGGCGATCGGCGGCGGGCCGAGCCCGGACAGAGTGTCGGTCGAAGCAGAGCCGAGCACCCGGTCGATCAGGAAGCCGCCCCGGGCGGTGAGGTAGGTCCGCAGCCCCGCGCGGGGCATCGCGAGCGTCAAAACCTGCCCCGCGTCCAGGTAGAGCAGGCCGCTGTTGGCCACAGCGCGGCCGTCGACGGTGGCGGGGCACTCGGCCCCGGTCAGGGCCAGCATGAGCGGCGCGTGCGCCCGGACGGACAGGCCCCCGAACGTGACCTCCACCGACGGCGTCCCCGCGTCGTTGAGCAGCAGCCGGTTGCCCAGTTCGTACGCGCGTCGATCGGCGGCACCGGATCGGCTCACGCCCATCGCCGCCATGCCCGGGCGACCGCGGTCCTGAAAGGTCGCCAGCGGCCCCGTGGCCAGGACCTCGAGTGGGCGCCACATCGGGTAGGCGCTCATCGGGTACCCACCTCGACGAACCGAACCTTGTGCCCGGGGACGAGCAGGGCGGGTGGGGTGCGTTGGAGATCCCACATGGGCGTGTCGGTGTGGCCGAGCAGCTGCCAGCCCCCGGGTGAGGCGCGGGGATACACGGCGCTGAACGTCCCGGCGAGCGCCACGGCGCCGGCGGGGACCAGCGTCCGGGGCGCCGAACGGCGGGGAACCTCGAGACGAGGGTCGCCGTCGACGAGGTAGGCGAAGCCGGGGGCAAATCCTCCGAAGCCCACGGTCCAGGGCGTCCCGGTGTGGGCGGCCACCACCTCGGCCTCGCTGAGTCCGGTCAGGCCGGCCACCTCGGCGAGGTCGGGTCCGTCGTAGACGACCTCTATGGTCGTGGTCGTGACCTCGCCCCCGGCTCCCGTGGCGTCGGCGTCCAGCGAGGCGAGCAGGCCGGTCAGAGCGGCGCGCACCCCCGCGAGCGTGGAGGGCGTGCAGACGGTGACGAGCAGGGTCTTGGCGGCGGGCACCACGTCGTCGACCGCAGCCCACGCCGCCTCGCGCCGTCCGACCAACGGACGCACCGCCCGGTCGAGCGTCAGGACGGCGTCCAGGTCGGCGAGCTCGACGAGCACCGCCGCCTGGCCGCAGGGCAGCAGGCGGCCGTCCATCAGGTGAAGGCCCGGATCGTCACCCCGTTAGCCTCGAGCGAGGCTCGAACCGAGCGCGCCATCGCGACCGCACCCGGAGAATCGCCGTGGGTGCAGATCGACTCGGCCTTCATCGGCACCTCAGTGCCGTCCACCGCGATGATGACGCCGTGGGTGACCAGCTTCAGCATGCGCTCGGCGGCCTCTTCCGGGTCGTGGATCAGCGCCCCTGGCTCCTTCCGGCTCACCAGGGTGCCTTGGGGGGTGTAGCCCCGGTCGACGAAGGCCTCCCCGATGGTACGCAGCCCCTCCTGCTCGGCGAGCTCCAGGGAGAGCCCACCTGGGAGCCCCATCAGAGGCAGCGACGGGTCGAACGAACCGATGGCGTGCACGACCGCCCGTGCCTGCTCCTCGTGGTGAACGATGGTGTTGTACAGGGCGCCGTGCGGCTTCACGTAGGCCAGCGTGGTGCCGACCGCCTTGCACATGCCCGCGATCGCTCCGAGCTGGTAGAGCACGTGCGCGCGCAGCTCATCGGGAGCGATCTCGACGGCGCGGCGCCCGAACCCCTCCAGGTCGCGGTACGAGATGTGCGCCCCCACCCGGACGCCCTTCTCGACCGCTAGCTCCACGGTGGCGTGCATGATGAGCGGGTCGCCGGCGTGGAAACCACACGCGATGTTGGCGCTGGTGACGATGTCGAGCATCGCCGGGTCGTCGCCCATCTGCCAGGGGCCGTAGGACTCCCCCAGGTCGGCGTTCAGGTCAATGGTGGGCATCTCATCGGGCCCAGAGCTGGCCGAGCGACGCGACCGAGTTGAAGCCGAGGAACAGCGTCAGCAGCCAGGCCAGGACGCCGATGGCCAGCAGCCAGCGCGGGTATTTGTAGCCCTGAAGCAGGTCACGTCGGCGCCAGGCCACCCACAGGACGATGGTGAATCCCAGGGGAAGAATCAGGCCGTTGAAGCCCCCCGCGAACACCAGCAGGGTGACCGGCGCCTGGCGGAGAGCGATGAACAGGATGGTGCACACCACGATGAAGCCGACCGTCAGCCAGTTGCGGACGCGCTCGGGCGTCTTCTGAGTGGTCAGGAAGGAGACCGAGGTGTACGACGCGCCGATGACCGAGGTGATGGCGGCCGCCCAGAGGATCACCCCGAACGCGCGCAACCCGAACTCGCCCGCAGCGATTTGGAACGCGCTGGCGGCGGGGTTGACTGGGTCGAGTTGCGCGCCGCTCGCGACGACGCCGAGGATGGCGAGGAAGAGCACCACGCGCATGATGCCGGTGACGATGATGCCGAGGGTGGAGCTGCGCGCCACGCGATGCGCGTTGTCGACGCCCGTCATGCCCGAGTCGAGAAGGCGGTGCGCCCCGGCATAGGTGATGTAGCCGCCGACCGTGCCGCCGATGAGCGTGGTGATCACCAGGAAGTTGACCTGGGACGGCGCGACCGCGTTGACCAGCGCCTCCCCCACGGGAGGCCTGGACGTGATGGCGATGTAGGTGGTCAGCGCGATCATCAGGAAGCCCAGGAAGACCACGAGCCGGTCCACGATCGCCCCGGCGCGCTTGACCATGAAGATCACGATCGCCAGCATCGCCGAGATCGAGGCGCCGATCACCGGGTCGATGTCGGCCATCGCCCGCGTGCCCAGACCGGTGCCGGCGATGTTGCCGATGTTGAACACCAGCCCACCCATCACGACCAGCGCCGAGAGCACCCAGCCGAGCCCGCGGAACACGGTGTTGCCCAGCTCGTTGGCACGCATGCCGGAGACCCCGATCACCCGCCACACGTTCAGTTGGACGGCGATGTCGACCAGGATCGAGACCA
>JBKHWW010000095.1:0-12544 GCA_046566345.1 Actinomycetes bacterium | reverse complement strand
TGGGGGGCGCGCCACGACACGTTTTCCACTGCGTGCGCCGGCGCTGGCCGGCGCCCCGCGTAGAGTGTCGGCCATGTCGTTCGCTGGTCGACCCCCCACACCTGCTACGGACGCGGTCCGTGCCGCCCGCGACTTCCTGCTCGACCACCCACACGACTACGACACCGTGGTCACCGGTTTCCGCTGGCCGCGGCTGGAGGAGTTCAACTTCGCGCTGGAGTGGTTCGACGTGGTCGCTGGCGAACACCCCGATCGAGCCGCCGTGACGATCGTCGCCGCCGACGGGACGCAGGGGTCCTGGAGCTACGCCGACTTGTCCCGGCGTTCGGATCAGGTCGCGAACTGGCTCAGCCAGTTGGGCATGAGGCGCGGGGATGCCATGATCGTGATGCTCAACAACACGATCGAACTGTGGGAAGTGCTGATGGCGCTGATGAAGATCGGGGCCGTGGCGATCCCGACGTGGACCCTGCTCAGCGACGCAGATTTGGCCCGCCGCGTCCAGGCTGCTGACGCCCGCTTCGCGATCGCCCCCACCAGGCTGGCCGACCGGTTCTCTCTCGTCCGGCGCGAGACCGTGGTCATCGGCGTCGGCGACGGTGTTCCCGATTCCTGGCAGCCGTGGGAAGCCAGCGCGGCGGCGCCGGAGTCTTTCAATCCGGACGGGCCGACGCCGGCCGACAGCACCTCGCTGCTCTACTTCACCTCGGGCACCACCGCGTCGCCCAAGCTGGTCCGCCACACCCAGGTGAGTTACCCGGTCGGCCACCTGTCCACGATGTACTGGCTCGGCGTTCGACCCGGGGACGTGCACCTCAACATCAGTTCCCCTGGCTGGGGAAAGCACGCCTGGAGCAACTTTTTCGCGCCGTTCCTGGCGCAGGCGACCGTCTTCATCGTCACCTACGACCGCTTCCACGCCGAGTCCCTGATGAAGATCATGGAGGCGCACGAGGTCTCCAGCTTCTGCGCCCCGCCCACCGTGTGGCGCATGTTGATCCAGGCCGACCTGTCCCACCTCACCCGGCCGCCGCGCGAGCTGGTCGGTGCCGGTGAGGCGCTCAATCCCGAAGTCATCAACAAGGTGCGCGACGCCTGGCACAACACGATCCGCGACGGCTACGGCCAGACCGAGATGACGTGCTGCGTCGGCAACTCCCCCGGCCAAGAGGTTCGGACGGGCGCCATGGGACGCCCCATGCCGGGCTACGCGGTCGCGCTGCTCGACCCGGCCACCGGGGCGGTCCTCGACGGCCCGGGCGAGGGCGAGATCTGCCTCGACCTGTCGGCGGACAACGCGGGTCTGATGGGGGGCTACTTCCAGGCGCCCGACCTCACCGCGGCGGCGTACAGCGGCGGCTTCTACCACACCGGCGACATCGTCTCCCGCGACGCGGACGGCTACATCACCTACGTCGGGCGAGCCGATGACGTTTTCAAGGCCTCCGACTACAAGATCTCCCCCTTCGAACTCGAGAGCGCCCTCATGCTGCACGAAGCGGTCGCCGAGTGCGCGGTGGTGCCCTCTCCGGACGCGGTCCGCGGCGCAGTCCCGAAGGCCTACGTCACGCTCGCGGCCGGGCACGCCGCGGGCAAGGAGACCGCCGCGTCCGTCTTCGCCCACTGCCGCGACCACCTCAACGCGTACCAGCTCGTCCGCATCCTCGAGTTCACCGACCACCTGCCCAAGACCGTCAGCAGCAAGATCCGCCGCGTCGAGCTGCGTGAAGCCGAGGCCGAGCGGGCGGCGTCCGGCAGCACGGAGGGCCAGTACTTCTATCGCGACTTCCGGTGAGCGCGGCGGGGGCGCGGCTGGCGACGCTCGCGATCGCCGCCGCGCTGGCCGCGTCCGGATGCTCGGGCCCCGACCTCGACGTCCCGGACACCTCGCTCGACGTCGTCGAGGTCCTACCCAGGCCGACTGGGTTCACCCAAGGGCTGGAGCTCCTCGACGACGGCACGCTGCTGCATAGCACCGGGGGCCGGGGCCGCTCCGCGATCACGCTTCTGCGGCTTGATGGCAGCGTGGTCGCCCGCTCGCCTCTTCCCGGCGGCCACTACGGGGAAGGCGTCACCCAGGTCGGCCGCACCGTCTACCAGCTCACGTGGCAGGACGGCGTCGTCTACACCTGGTCCGTGCCCGACCTGGAGCCGGGGCCCACCTACGCGCTGGCGGGCGAGGGCTGGGGGCTGTGCCACGACGACACGCGCGGGCACCTGTGGCTCTCCGACGGCAGCAACCGTCTGCGCGCGCTCGCACTGCCCGACCTGCGCCTCCTCGGTGTCACAGCCGTGACCCTCGGCGACGGGACGCCGCTGGCCAGCCTGAACGAGCTCGAGTGCGTCGACGGCCACGTCTGGGCCAACGTGTGGATGACCGACACGGTCGTCGAGATCGACCCTGCGAGCGGCGCTGTTCTCGCGCGCCACGACCTGCAGGAGTTGCGCGAGGTGGTGCGCCCACGGGGCCAGCAGGATGTTCTCAATGGCATCGCCCACGACGACCGGGACGACACGTGGCTGGTGACCGGGAAGAACTGGGACCGGATCTTCCGGGTGCGCCTCAGCGCTGCGGCGGGACGATGAGCGACAACACGACGATCCCGACCCCGAGCACAGCCATGCAGACCACGTCCACGGCGCGGTTGCGGACGCCGAGCAGACCCACCCGGTCCTCGGCCAGGAAGGTGCGCAGCACCGTGCCGACCAGAAAGGTGACCCCGATCAGAAAGGAACCGCGCTTCCAGTGACCGACGCCGGCCCACAAGACACCGGCGGAGACACCGAAGAGCAGCACGGCCAGCGGCCACTGGCCGGCGACCAGGCGTGGCCACGAGCGCGGCGGACGCGGTCCCTGGGCCGGGGACCACCGCGGGCCGGGCGGCTGCTGCGTCACGAGCCGGACGCTATCAGCGCCTCCGCGCGGTCCACGACGTTGGACAGCAGCATGGCACGGGTCATTGGACCCACGCCCCCGGGGTTCGGGCTCACCCAAGCGGCCTTGCGCCACACGTCCGGGGCGAGGTCGCCCACCGTCCGACCATCCACCCTGCTGACCCCGACGTCGACCAGGACCGAGCCGTCGGCGACCATGTCCGCTGTCACCATGCCCGGAACCCCGGCCGCGGCGACCACGATGTCGGCGCGGCGGGTGTGCTCCGCGAGGTGGCGCGTGCCGGTGTGACACAGGGTCACCGTGGCGTTCTCACTGCGCCGGGTCAGGATGAGCCCCAGCGGTCGGCCGACGGTGACGCCGCGCCCGATCACGCACACTTCGGCGCCTGCGATCGGCACCTCGTGTCGGCGGAGCAGTTCCACGATGCCGCGCGGCGTGCACGGCAGCGTCGCCGGCTCGTTGAGCACAAGCCGGCCGAGGTTGATGGGGTGCAGGCCGTCCGCGTCCTTCTCGGGGTCCACGAGCGCCAGTGCCCAGTTCTCGTCCAGCTGCTTGGGGAGCGGCAGCTGGACGATGTACCCGGTGCACGCTTCGTCGGCATTGAGGGCGTCGATGGCCTCCCGGACGCGCGCAGCACTGGCGTCGGCGGGCAGTTCCACTCGGATCGACGCGATGCCTACCTCGTCACAGTCCCGGTGCTTCATGCGCACGTAGCTCTGGCTCGCGGGGTCGTCGCCCACCAGCAGTGTGGCCAGGCCAGGCCGGACGCCGGCGTCCGCCAGTCGCGCGACGCGGGTGGTGAGCTCGGCCTTGATAGCGGCGGCCGTGGCCTTGCCGTCGAGGACGTTGGCGGTCATGGCGCTCCCAGGGCTGGTGGTTGGGTTCAGTGGAAGAAGTGGCGGGTTCCGGTGAAGTACAAGGCGACCCCGGCGTTTCGGCATGCCTCGACGGTCTCGTCGTCGCGGACGGATCCGCCCGGTTCGACGATCGCGCGCACCCCGGCATCGATGAGGATCTGCGGTCCGTCGGCGAACGGGAAGAACGCGTCCGAGGCGGCGACGCTCCCCGCGGCTCGGTCGCCGGCGCGCTCGACGGCGAGCTTGCACGAGTCGACCCGGTTGACCTGGCCCATACCCACGCCCACCGACGCCGCGCCCGAAGCGAGCAGGATGGCGTTGGACTTCACCGCCCGGCAGGCCCGCCACGCGAAGGCGAGGTCGGCCAGAGTGGCTTCGTCTGCTGGCGCGCCCGCCTTGAGCTCCCAGGTCGCGGGGTCGTCCCCGGGGGCGTCGATGCGGTCGGTGTGCTGCATGAGCAGGCCCCCCGTGATCGGCTTTGTCTCGGCCCCGCCGCCGGGGTACGCGGGGACCACGAGCAGCCGCACGTTCTTCTTGCGGGCGAGGACTTGGACCGCCCCTTCGTCGTAGCCGGGCGCGAGAACCACCTCGGTGAAGACGTCGGCGACCTGCTCGGCCATCGCGACGCTGACCGGGCGGTTGGTGGCGATGACACCCCCGAACGCGCTGACGGGGTCGCAGGCGTGCGCCAGCCGGTGAGCCTCGGCGACGTCGTCCGCCACGGCGATGCCGCAGGGGTTGGCGTGCTTGATGATCGCGACGCACGGCTGCGCGAAGTCGTAGGCGGCCCGGTAGGCGGCGTCGGCGTCGGCGTAGTTGTTGTAGCTCATCTCCTTGCCGTGCAGCTGTTCGGCCTGGGCGATGCCCGGGCGGCCGAAGCCTTGACGGTAGAGGGCGGCCGGCTGGTGGGCATTCTCGCCGTAGCGCAGCGACCCGGCCTTGGTCCAGGTGGCGCCCACCCAGGCCGGGAACCCGTCGCCGCCGCTGCTGTCGGTGAGCACGTTGCCCATCCACGAAGCCACGTGGACGTCGTAGGTGGCCGTGTGCACGAACGCGGCTGCCGCCAGGGCCTGGCGCTCCGCGAGGGTGAAGCCGCCTGAGGCGAGGGCCGAGTTCAGGGCCGGGTACTGATCGGGGCTGGTCACGATCGCCACCGACGGGTGGTTCTTGGCTGCCGCCCGCACCATCGACGGCCCGCCGATGTCGATCTGCTCGACGCAGTCGTCGGGGGCCGCCCCCGAGGCGACCGTCTCGGTGAACGGGTACAGGTTGCTGACGACCAGGTCGAAGGGCTCGAGGCCGAGCGCCGCGAGCTGCTCGCGGTGCGACTCCAGGCGTCGGTCGGCCAGGATCCCCGCGTGCACCGCGGGGTGCAAGGTCTTGACCCGCCCGTCGAGGCACTCCGGGAATCCGGTCAGCTCGGCCACCTCCGTCACCGGGACCCCGGCGTCCTCCAGCAACCGATAGGAGCCGCCGGTGGAGACGATCGCCACGCCCGCGTCCGCCAGCGCGCGGCCGAGGTCGGCCAGGCCGGTCTTGTCGTACACCGAGACGAGGGCACGGCGGATCGGCGTCCGCTCGGGGGAGGGGGTCTGGGTCATGGCGCTCCTGTTCGTTCCGGATGGGCGGCTGCGAGCCGGTTCACGACGTCGAGCAGGAGGGCCCGCTCGGCGACCTTGATGCGCTCGTGGAGGGTCTGTTCGGTGTCACCCGGCTCCACGCGGACGGCGACCTGGTCGAGGATGCGGCCGGTGTCGACGCCGGCGTCCACCTCGAAGACGGTGCACCCCGTCACGACCACCCCGTGCGCGAGGGCGTCACGGACGCCGTGCGCCCCGGGGAAGCTGGGCAGCAGCGCGGGGTGGGTGTTGATCATCCGCCCACCGAAGCGGGCCAGGAACCGCTCCCCGACCAGCTTCATGAAGCCCGCGCTGACGACGAGGTCGGGGTGATGGGCGGCGCAGGCGTCGGCCAGAGCGGCGTCCCAGGCTTTGCGGTCGATCGTGCCGTCGGCCCGGCGGTGGTCGCCAAGCCGGACCACGAACGTGGGGATGCCGGCGCGGTCGGCGCGCGCGAGCCCCTCGATGTCGCCGCGGTCTGCTCCCAC
Organism: Actinomycetes bacterium; assembly: GCA_046566345.1. Classification (GTDB taxonomy): domain Bacteria; phylum Actinomycetota; class Actinomycetes; order Propionibacteriales; family Propionibacteriaceae; genus Propioniciclava. The sequence goes on along the minus strand of JBKHWW010000095.1, from coordinate 6,684 downwards.
GGCCACCACCTGCGCGTTCAGCCTGCCGGACGCCTCGGCGTCCAGCAGCGCCTGCAGCAGGGTTCCCGAACCGGACACCAAGACCAGGAGCCGGAACGTCATGGGCTCACCCTACCGAGTCGCGCTCCGAGCCGTGCCGAGCCAACCACAGCGCGGTCCCCACCCCGGCTGCAGCGCCGGCCAGGGCCAGGGGGACAGTCCCCCACAGCAGCAACTCCGGAAACCGCGGGCCCAGCCCCGCCATGCGGTTCACCCCGAGGGCACCCACGGACGCCCACGACGCGGCCACCCACACCGCGCCCGCACCGAGGCCGGCCAGAGCGCCCTGCCAGAGCCCGGCGAGCGGTGTCGGCCCCGTGCCGCGGGCCAGCCACCACCCGGAGGCAGCACCTGCAGCCACGCCAACCATCAACCACGCCCAGTCCGCTGGCCCCGGCACCGTCGGCACAGCGCCGAGCACCGGCACGGCCGGGAGGACGCCGACAGTGGCGTAGCCGGGGGCTACCAGGGAACCCGGGCCCAGGGTGACCCCTGCACCGAGCACGAACGAGCCGGCCCAGAGCAGCAGCGTGGGCCACCAGGCCAACTGGGCCAGGACGAGCAAAAGGGTCCCCACCGGATCCGGCGCCAGCGCGTCATGAAGGGTGACGACCTGTGACCAGTGCGCCACCAGGGCGACGAGGACCGCTGCGAGGGACCCCGACGCGAGCGTTGCCAGGCCCAGGCCGATGGCGCGCGGCAAGCAGCGGAGCCATCCGGCCCGGCCCTCCAGGGGGTCCAGGCCGAGCCCGACCATCGCGCCCGGCGCGGCGCCCACCACGGCGACGGCCGCGCCGCCCAGTACCGCCTCGGGGAGTTGGTCGGCGGCACCGACGATCGATGCGAGCACCAGGGTGACCAACGCGTAAGTGGCGACGCAGGCGCCGGTGACGCCCCCGCAGGCAGCCCACCTCCGACCAGGGCCTGCTTCGGGGGCCAGCTCATACTGCTGGGCGGCGTGGTGTGCGGCAGCCGCGCAGCCCAGGACGGGCAAGAGCGTCAAGCCCAAGGGAGGCAGGTCCACCGTCGCCAGCCCTAGGCGTGCCGGGGCCCCGTGCAGGGCCAGCCAGCCCTGCCCGATCGTGGCCGCCACGTCGGCGGGCTCTAGCCGGACAGCCGTCAGCCACCCCGCCGAGACGAGCAGGCCTACCGCGAGCCAGCCCAGCATCACGGCGCCGGTGGTCCACACCGCAGCCGCCACGATCCAAGGGAGGTAGGCAACCGACGTCGCCGGATCCGCCTCGGAGGGCTCGGTCGGCGAAGCGACGGTCAGGCTGAGGGTCGGCCAGCGGGATTCGGTGGGGTTGCGCATCGTGAAACCATGGTCCCGCTGTCGCGCGCCGATCCATCGTCGGGACACGCCCACCTTGGTAAAGTCGAGCCGATCAGCGAGGCCGACCTTGGAGGATCATGAGCGAGCAGGCTGGATCCACCCCCCGGCGAGCATTGCCGCCCCGCGACGAGTCGCGTGAGGACGGGTCGCCCCACAACGAGTCGCCGCTGGACGATCCATCCCACGAGGATCAGGACGATCAGCCCCAGGACGATCAGCCCCAGGACGAATCGCTTGAGAGCGATTCACCGACCGCCGGCGCTGGCGACGGTGAGGACTCCGCTCTTCGCACGTGGTCGTCGACCGGCGCGCGGCCGGACGCCGCGGGCACCCCGATTCCACCTCCCGCGGTCCTGCCCTCCCCCGAGGTCCCCCCCGCGAGCGCCGGGCGAAGGTTTTCAGCGGTGGATCTGCCGCTGGACGAGGATCGCCCCCTTCCCCGCCGGTCGGCCCTCTCGCCGGCGGCGACGCGCGCGAGGTCGCCGGAGTCCCCCTCCGACGGCGCCGACCCGGCCCCCCCATCGCCTGCTCGTCGGCGTCCGTGGCTGATCGGGCTCGGCGTCGCGGCGCTCGCGGGTGCGTTGGTCCTCTTCTTCCTGTGGCAGCCGGGCGGAGCGCTCGGGCCCTCGGCGACGCCGACGCCGACGATCGACCCCGTCGCTACCTATCTGCTCCAACCTGCCGACCTGGCGGGCATCTCCCCCGAAACGGCGTGGGACGCCGCCACCACGGCCACCGAGGTGAGCGCCACCACGCCCCAGGCCAAGTGCGTCCTGCCTGCGTCCGAGACCGAACCGGCCGCGGCAGACTCGATGGTGCGCACGTTCGCGCCGACGGGTGGTCAACCAGGCGCCATGCTGCACCAGGTCGACACCTACGTCACCGCCGAAGAGGCCCAGGCGGCCTACGAGCAGCGGGTCGCCCAGCTGGCCGACTGCACACGCAACACCGTGCTCGTCTCCAGCGGCGTGCTCGTGGAGGGGCTGGCCGACCAGGCCTCCGGCGTCCGGCTCGTCATGCAGGATGCCCAGCCCGAATACCACACCATCTTGGTGGGCCGGACGGGGACCAGGGTGAACGTCGTCGACGCGACCCACCCCGCCGATTACGTCCAGCCGGCCACCCTTGCCCCGGCATTGGCAACCGTGGCGAGTCGCCAGTGCGCGGCAGGCGGCACCTGCCCCACCCAAGTGGCCGTGAGCGATGCGGTGCCCCCGGTGACGGAGCCCCCCGGATGGTTGGCCTCGGTCGACCTCCCCCGCATCACGTCGGGCTCCGGACAGTGGCGCGGCACGGCCGAGGTGAAGCCCACCGTCGACGTCACCGGCACGCGGTGCGAGGCCATCGAGCTCGCCGACGTGGGCGGTGCGACCGCGTCACTGCAGCGCACCTATCTGCTCCAAGACGACACCCGCGCGCCCGCCAACTTCGGCGTGGACGAACTCCTCTACATCTTCAGCACGCCCGAGGAGGCCAACGCCCTGGTGGCGACGCTGAGCGGCAACATCGACGGATGCGCAGGTCGCACCGCCACGGCGCAGGTCGCCCGGTCCGGCGACGTGTCCGGGGCGGGCACGGGCGCGGCCTGGGTGGTCACCCAGAAGGTCGACCAGGCTGCGGCAACGGCTCGATTCCGGAACGCGGTCGTGGCAGTCGGCAACCGGGTGGTCTACCTGTTGGCGAACCCGACCAACGAGTTCGACTTCTCAGACGAGGCGTGGCACGCGGTGGCCCGCCGCGCGGCGGAGCGGGCCACCCAGCTGCCCTGACGAGGCCCTCGGCCTCGGTTGGGCTCAGGCGCGCCCCATCGCCTCTCGGACGAGGCGCGCGGTCTCGCTCGGTGTCCGACCGACCTTCACACCGGCCGCCTCGAGGGCCTCCTTCTTGGCGGCAGCGGTGCCCGCCGAACCCGAGACGATGGCGCCGGCATGGCCCATGGTCTTGCCCTCGGGCGCCGTGAAGCCGGCGACGTAGGCCACCACGGGCTTGGTGACGTGCTCGCGGATATAGTCGGCGGCCCGCTCCTCGGCGTCACCGCCGATCTCGCCGATCATGACGATGACGTCGGTGTCGGCGTCCTCCTCGAACGCCTCGAGGCAGTCGATGTGCGTGGTGCCGATGATCGGGTCGCCGCCGATGCCCACGCAGGTGGAGAACCCGATGTCGCCCAGTTCGAACATCATCTGGTAGGTCAGCGTGCCCGACTTCGACACGAGCCCGATGTGTCCGGTCCGCGCGATGTTCGGCGGGATGATGCCCACGTTCGACCGCCCGGGAGAGATCAGACCGGGGCAATTGGGCCCAATCAGCCGGACGCCCCGCTCTTCGGCCTCGGCCCGGAACTGGGCGGTGTCGTGGACGGGGATCCCCTCGGTGATGACGACGACCAGCCCGAGCCCGGCCTTGATCGCGTCCAGCACCGCCGACTTGGCGTGCGCAGGCGGCACGAACACGACCGACACGTCGGCGCCGGTGGCATGCCGCGCCTCGGCAACCGTGTTGAACACCGGGATGGGGTCCTCCTCGAACGTGACCGAGTGCCCGCCCTTGCCGGGCGTCACGCCGGCCACCACCCGGGTACCGAACATGGTCATCCGGTTGGTGTGCTTGCGCCCCTCGCTCCCGGTCATGCCCTGAACGATGACCTTGCTGCGGTGGTCGAGCCAGATCGCCATCTCAGTTCCTCCCGGTGTTCGCGCCCGTGGCGGCCGCGATCCGGCCCCGCCCGGTTTCCATCGCCTTGCTCGCCAGTTCGGCGGCCTTGGCGGCCGCCTCGTCCATCGTGTCGACCAGAGTGACCAGGGGATGACCGTACTCTTCGAGCATGCCGCGGCCCACCTCGACGGCGTTGCCGTCCAGCCGCACCACGATGGGCTTGCTGGCTCTGTTGCCCAACTGCTTGAGCGCCTCGCGGATGCCCTTGGCGACCTCGGAGCAGGCCGTGATCCCCCCGAACACGTTGACGAAGACCACGCTGACCTGGGAATCGGACAGGATGATGTCCAGGCCGTCCGCCATCACCTGAGCTGATGCGCCGCCGCCGATGTCGAGGAAGTTGGCGGGCTTGGGACTGCCGGGGTAACTCTCCCCCGCGTAGGCGACTACGTCCAGCGTGCTCATCACCAGGCCGGCGCCATTGCCGATCACGCCCACCTGACCGTCCAGCTTGACGTAGTTCAGGCCCTTGGCCCGCGCCCGCACCTCGAGCGGGTCGTCCCGGCTCTCGTCGACCAGTGACGACCACTCGGGGTGGCGGAAGGCGGCGTTGTCGTCGAGAGTCACCTTGCCGTCCAACGCGATGATGCGGCCGTCGCCGGTGCGGATGAGCGGGTTGACCTCCACGAGCGTGGCGTCCTCCTTCGCGTACGCCTCACCCAACAGGACGAGCACGTTCGCCACCTCATCGGCCACCTCTTCCGGGAACCCCGCCTCGGCGACCACGCGGGCGGCGGCGTCGGCGTCCAGGCCGATGCGAGGGTCGACAGGCACGCGAGCCAGCGCGTCGGGGCGCTCGTGCGCCAACTGCTCGATCTCGACGCCGCCCTCGACGCTGGCCATCGCCAGGTAGCAACGGTTAGCCCGGTCCAGCAGCAGGGAGAAGTAGTACTCCTCGGCGATGTCGGCGCCCTCGGCGACCATCACGGCGCGGACCGTGTGCCCCTTGATGTCCATCCCGAGGATGGCGCCGGCGTGCTCCTCGGCCTCCTCCGGGCTGCGGGCCAGCTTCACGCCCCCGGCCTTGCCGCGCCCCCCCACCTTGACCTGCGCCTTGACCACGACGACTCCGCCGCCCAGCTCTTCGGCCGCCGCGCGCGCCTCGCCAGGCGTCTTCGCGACGATGCCGCGCACCACCGGGACGCCGTGGGCCTCGAACAGGTCGCGGGCCTGGTACTCGAAAAGATCCATGGTCTCCGTCCTTGTGGACGCCGCGTCGGCGCGGCACCTGACGATGAGGCTACCCGGACGCACACGCCTCGGGCGAGCCCTCGCCCACCCGACGTCGCGCCATCCCGGCACCGACCCGGTGACGTGCCGATGGCAACAAGCCTGAGAGGATTTCTGAGAAACACTCAAGAAATGGTAAGTTATTACCAGTCGCCAGACCGGGCGACACAGCCTAGATCATCCAGGCTGAAGTTTCTCAGGAAAGGCTCCACACGTGGCACGAACGCTCTCCGGCTCATACCAGCCCAGGTGCGCGATCGACAACCCTGACGCAGCCTTCCTCGCGGACGCATCGCTCCCCCGGCGCGCGGCTCGCTCGGGCCGGTTCCTCCGCGGTGGCATCGCGTTGAGCGCGGCCGGCATGGTCGGCATCCTGGCGGTCGTCGCCCCCGGGATCGCCACCAGCGCGGCGGCCTCGAGCCTTCCCGGCCCCCGGACCACGGCCACGGCGCCGTCCGCCGAGGACCTCCGCCCGGGCACCACGGACGCCTTCGTCTCCCGCACCTCCGAGCGCACCGAGCTTGCAGCCGACGGCGTGGACGCCGCGGCCGCCGAGCGTGCAACCACCCTGAGCGCCGTCACCGAGCAGGTCACGGCCACCCAGACCTCCGTCGCGGTGGCCAACCGCACCCAGGCGCTGTCCTCGACGACGAGCGCCATCGACGCCGAGGCCGAGCGCCTCGCGTCCATCAAGTTCTTCTGGCCCACCGAAGGCGGCATCAACTCACCGTGGGGCCCGCGTCTGCACCCGATCCTGAAGTACACCCGCCTCCACGGCGGCGCCGACATCGGCGGCGCGACCGGCGCGCCGATCTACGCGGTGGCCGACGGTGTCGTCACCAAGGCGGCCTCGGGGTACAACGGCGGTTCGGGCAACAACGTCCGCATCGACCACGGCTCGATGGACGGGGAGGCGCTCGAGACGTCCTACCTGCACATGCACACCATCGACGTGGCGGCCGGACAGACGGTGAAGAAGGGTCAGCGGATCGGTTCCGTGGGCAGCACCGGCCTCTCGACCGCCCCGCACCTGCACTTCTCGCTCTACGTCAACGGCGCCAACTCCGACCCGGCCCCCTACCTCCAGGCCGGCCAGCACTGAGCCGGACGCCGCGGCGTCCCGCTCGAACGCCACGAGCCACACCTCCCCTGCCGGGCCCGGCAACGGCGCAGCGTGGCGGCGCTGCCGGGCCTAGACCTGGCCTACACCTTCTCCATCGGGGCGTGCCGGACCGACAGCTTCTTGACCCCGGCCGAGCCGAAGTCGACGACGGCCCGCAGGTTGTCGCCCGCGCCGGCGGTCTCCGTGACGGTGCCGAGGCCGAACGTGGTGTGCAGCACCCGATCGCCTACCCCGAGTGACGCCG
>JBKHWW010000094.1:0-3333 GCA_046566345.1 Actinomycetes bacterium | reverse complement strand
TCGTCCTCCGGGGGGTGGTGGCGCGTCGCGCCACGAGCGTCCTCGTGACCCAGCCACGCCGGCGTGGCCACCAGTAGACCGCAGCCTCTCGACCGGCGGGAGGGGAAGCCTGCCCCCTTGACTGTTCGCTCGATACGCACCCCCTCGTCAGGGCTCTCCACGACACCGGGTTCACCGCCTGCCCTGATCACGGACGCGACATCTGGGGCGAGCGGGGACGACCGGGATACGGCCTCCATGACCGCGCCCTCGGCATCACCTATCTGCTCGGCCTGTGGGAGGCGATCCAGCGGGCAGACGGCTGAGGAGTTGCGCCCTCCCGGGCGTCAGCCTTCCCGGAGGAGTTCGGGGTGCGCGATCACGTCGACCATGGCTCCGTTGCGGAACGTCGTGATCGGCAGGGGTTCGCCGGGTGGGTGCCCGAAGAGCCGCCGCTGCAGCGCCTGGGCATGGTCGACGTGCTCACCCCCGACGGACACCACGAGGTCGCCGGCGCGGAGGCCCGCCCTGTCGGCAGGCCCGCCACCGTCCACCTGAACCAGCCGGACGCCGTGGGTGCGCCCCAGGCGCTCGGCGAGGGCCGGCGGCAGCGGTGCGGGGGCGACGGCGACGCCGAGGACCGAGCGGCGGACGTGACCGTCCTCGAGAAGCCGCTGCAAGATGTGGCGTGTGGTGGCGTTGATCGGCACGGCCAGGCCGAGCCCGAAGCCCGCCAGCGCGGTGTTGACCCCGACCAGGCGGACCGAAGTGTCTACCAAGGCGCCCCCGGAGTTGCCGGGGTTCAGGGCGGCGTCCGTCTGGATCACGTCCTCGATGGTGCGAGTGTGGGCGCCGCTTCGGGCCGGGAGTGAGCGGCCGAGGCCGCTAACCACCCCGGTCGTGACCGAGCCAGCCAGTCCCATGGGGTTGCCGATCGCGACCACGAGCTGGCCCACCTGCAGCGTCGCCGCGTCGCCCAGGGGCACCGGCGGCGGCGTCGCCTCGGTGGTGCGCAGCACGGCCAGGTCGGACAGCCGGTCGATCCCGACCACGGCGGCGTCCATCATGGATCCGTCGTCGAAGGCCGCCCGGACCTTGCGCGTCCGGCCCGCCACGTGGGCGTTCGTCACGAGCACCCGGTCGCCGATCACGACCCCGGACCCCGCTCCTTCGCGTCCGTCCTCGCCCACCAAGAGACTGGCGACCGACGGGCCCACAGCTTGAACGACCTTGATCACCGCGGCCGAGTAGGCGTCCAACGGCGAATCAGGGTCCATGCCGCGCTCACCCCCGCTCATGACAAAAAGCATGCGCCCGATACCGCCGTTTGAGAACACGCGGTGGAGCCCGAGCCGAGTAGCCTCGGGGAAATCCACCAAGGAGGCATGGGCATGGTTGCAGACGTAGGGATCGTGGGGCTCGGCGTGATGGGGTCTGCCATCCTCACCCGCTTGCTGGAAACGGGGCACCGGGTGCAGGCGTTCGATGTCAGCGACGACGCAGTCTCCCGCGCCGTGACGGCAGGTGCGAGCGCTGCGTCAAGTCCTCTGGAGGCAGCCCGTCCTGGGGTGGTAATCCTCTCGCTCCCCAACGCAGCGATCGTCGAGACGGCCGCCTTCGGCTCGGCCGGCGTGGCCACCGGAGAGGCGCCGACCCTCGTCATCGACATGTCGAGCATCGACCCGGGCGCCACGGCGGGTTTCGCCGAGCGCGCGGCGGCGTCCGGGCACGCCTGGGTGGACGCACCCCTCTCTGGGGGTGCGCCGGCAGCCCTGGCTGGTCGCCTCACCCTCATGCTGGGGGGCACGGACGCCGACGTGGCGCGGGCGCGGGCGGTTCTCTCAGCGGTGGCGTCCCGCATGACGCACTGCGGTGGCGCCGGTGCTGGACAGACCGTGAAGCTACTCAACCAGGTCATCGTGGGCACCGCCATGACGGCACTTGCCGAAGTAGCTGCGTTGGTTCGCGCCAGCGGGCTGGACCCGGTCACGGTCCGGGATGCCCTCAGCGGCGGGCGCGCGGATTCGCCGTTGCTGCAGGAGTTCTTTGTGAAGTTCGCGTCCGCCGATCCGAGTGTGACTGGTCGGATCGGCAACATGGTCAAGGACCTGGACGGGGCCACCCAGGCGGGCCGCAGCCTGGGCGTCCCCCTGCCTCTCACGACCGCAGCCGCGGAGGTGCACCGGTGGCTGCGTTCACGAGGTTTGGACGCCGCTGACTCGGCTGCGTTGCTCGCCTACTACGACCCTGAGGTCGGCGACCCCGGCCGCTGGCTCTCGTGACGGCGTGACTGCTTTGGCACACCCGTGAACCCGCTGGCTAGCACCTTCATCACCGCTGCACTTGTCTTCTACTCGGTCGGGGTGTGGGGCGAGCGTCTCGTCGGACGCCTCGCCTGGTGGAACGTGGTGTTCTTCGTCCTCGGGCTCGTCTGCGACACGATCGGCACCGGCATGATGTTCGACTTCGTCGGCGGCATGACCTTCGACGTCCATGGCGTGTCCGGCCTCGTCGCCATCGTCCTGATGTTCGTCCACGCTGCCTGGGCGATCGCCGTGTTGGTCAGGAAGGATGAGGCCGCGCAGCGCAACTTCCACCGCTTCAGCATCGTGGTGTGGGGCGTCTGGCTGCTCCCCTACTTCAGCCCCATGTTCGTCGCCCTGGCTCAAGTGGGGTAGCTCTGTGTTGACGCCGTGCGCAGTTCCGTCCGGTTTGCGTGGGCCATGTCCCACTGCAGGCGCGCTGCTAGGGTTGCAGGACAATTTCACGGTATACGATGCCGCCTATATCGTCCTCGCCGAAGCACTTCGTATGATTTTGCTCATCGGGGGGTGCAGACTGGCCAGGTCCACCGGCCCGCAGTGCGCCATCAAGGCCAACCGTTGACACAACGCCTCCGCCTGCCCAGCCGGTCTGGCCCGCCGACACCGCAGGACGTGACCTGGCTCTCCTATGCCGATGGTCGTGACATCACGGATCTGCCCAGCGTGGGACGTCAGTCAACCCGCGTGCGATCCCCGCACAACTCGAACTTTCCCAATGAATGGGGGCACGGTTTGAGAGGCGACCACACGCCACGGGGGTCTGAGCGGACTACTCTGCGGCCGAGAACGCCCGAGGACCCGATCGCGTCCTACACTCGCCGACATGACGAATCGCATTGCTGAGGCAGTCTCACACCCCACACTGAGCTTCTGGCTCAGGGGCATGAAGTAGTGTTCGACGTCGACCACCGTCCACAACCACTACTGTTCCCGACCACACGCCGCCTTGACCAGACCGGACTCTTCCCTCCCGACGAGGGCCGCTCGCGGCCCCGGTCGCTGAGCTGAGTAAGGCAAGGTTGAGCCGTGG
>JBKHWW010000093.1:0-6806 GCA_046566345.1 Actinomycetes bacterium | reverse complement strand
CCCGTTCTCCGCGCGGCAGGCGCGGGTGCCACGCCTCGGGCCCCCAGTGCCAGCCCCGGCCCGGCGCCTCCTCGGACCGGGCCAGCGGCGTCGACACCATGCACGCGTCCGCACCGCAGGCGATCGCCTTGGCGATGTCGCCGGAGCGGCCCAGCGCGCCGTCGGCGATCACGTGCACGTACCGGCCGCCGGACTCGTCCATGTAGTCGCGCCGCGCCGCGGCCACGTCGGCGACCGCCGAGGCCATCGGCACCTCGACGCCCAGCACGTTGCGGGTGCGGCCGGTGGCGGCACCACCGAAGCCGACCAGGACGCCGGCGGCGCCGGTCCGCATCAAATGCAGCGCGGCCTGGTAGGTGGCGCAGCCCCCCACGATGACCGGGACGTCGAGCTTGCGGGTGAACTCCTTCAGGTTGAGGGGCTCCCGGGCGGCGGACACGTGCTCGGCCGAGACCGTGGTGCCGCGGATCACGAAGAAGTCCACCCCCGAGGACTCGACCACCGACGCAAACTCCTGCGCCCGCTGCGGGCTCAGCGCGCCGGCGACTGGGACGCCGGCGTCCCGGATCTGGCGCATGCGCTCGGTGATCAGTTCGGGCTGGACGGGCGCGGAGTAGATCTCTTGCATCCGGCGGGTGGCCGCGACGGCGTCGGTCATCTCGGCGAGTTCGGCGAGCAAGGGCTCGGGGTCATCGTGACGGGTCCATAGGCCCTCGAGGTTGAGGACGCCGAGGCCCCCCATCCGCCCGAAGGCGATCGCGGTCGCCGGGGACATCACCGAATCCATCGGCGCGGCGACGATCGGGAACTGGAAGGTCAGCGCGTCGATGCTCCAGGTGAGCTTGACGTCTTCGGGGGTGCGCGTGCGCCGGGTCGGGACGATGGCGATGTCGTCGAAGCCGTAGACCTCGGTGGCCCGCTTGGCGCGGCCGATCTCGATCATCGCCCACCTCGCCGTTGGGCCTGACGCCAGCTGCGCACACTCACGTTCATCTCGCTCACTTCTGGGAGTAGTTGGGGGCTTCGAGGGTCATCTGGATGTCGTGGGGGTGCGACTCGCGCAGGCCGGCGGAGGTGATCCGCACGAAGCGGCCCTTCTGTTGCAGCTCGGGAATGGTCCGGGCCCCGGAGTAGAACATCGACTGCCGCAGCCCACCGATGAGCTGATAGGCGACCGCGGCCAGCGGACCGCGGAACGCCACCTTGCCCTCGACGCCCTCGGCGATGAACTTGTCATCGGTGGTCGCGGCGGCCTGGAAGTAGCGGTCGGAGGCGAAGCTGCCCTTTTTGCCGCGGGCCTTCATCGCCCCCAGGCTGCCCATGCCGCGGTAGCTCTTGAACTGCTTACCGTTGATGAACACCAGCTCCCCCGGGCTCTCTTCGCAGCCGGCGAGCAGCGAGCCCAGCATCACCGCGTTGGCCCCGGCCACGATCGCCTTCGCGATGTCACCGGAGTACTGCAGACCCCCGTCACCGATGATGGGGACGCCCGCAGGACCAGCCGCGCGGGCGGCGTCGTGGATCGCCGTGATCTGTGGGACGCCGACGCCCGCGACGACGCGCGTGGTGCAGATCGAACCCGGGCCGATGCCGACCTTCACCGAGTCACCGCCCGCCTCGACGATGGCCTTCGCGCCCTCGTAGGTGGCGACGTTGCCGCCGATGACGTCGACGTGGGCCGCACGCGGCTCGGCCTTGAGGCGGCGGATCAGGTCCATCTCGGAGCGACTATGTCCGTGGGCGGTGTCGGTGACCAGCGCGTCGACGCCGGCTTCGACTAGGAGCATCGCACGGTCCCAAGCGTCCCCGAAGGTGCCGATCGCGGCGCCGACACGGAGGCGTCCGTGCGGATCCTTCGTGGCGAGGGGGTACTTGCCGGACTTCACGTAGTCCTTCAGGGTGATGAGGCCGCGGAGCTTGCCGTCGGCGTCCACCAGCGGCAGCTTCTCGATCTTGTGCCGGGCGAGGAGCTTCAACGCGTCGTCCGGCGCGATGCCGGGGTGGCCGGTCACCAGCGGCATGCGGGTCATCACGTCGCCGACGCGCTTGCGGGGGTCGTCTTCGAACCGCATGTCCCGGTTGGTGATGATGCCGACCAGGCGGTCGTCGCCATCGACGACCGGCAGGCCCGAGATGCGGTAGCTGCCGCACATCTCGTCCACCTCGCCGATGGTGGCATCGACGGTGGTGGTGATGGGCTGATCGACCATGCCCGCCTCGGAGCGCTTGACCCGGTCGACCTGGTTGGCCTGCTCGTCTGCGTCCATGTTGCGGTGCAGGATGCCCAGACCGCCCTGGCGGGCCATGGCCACGGCCATGCGCGACTCGGTGACCGTGTCCATCGCCGAGCTGACCAGGGCACGCGCAGGGTGATGCGCCGGCTGACTTGGGTCGTCGTCTCTACCTCGGAGGGGACCACGTCGCTCTCGTTGGGCTGGAGGAGCACATCGTCGAAGGTGAGGCCGAGCGGGGCGAACGGGGCCGGGACCCCGGCCGGTGTCAGATCCCCATGTGCCATCAAGTGCTCCCGTTCGCTTCGTCCAGAGTGTGCGGCGATCATACCCCGCGGCCCTGCCACTCCCCGGCTCGGACGCCGGCGCTGGCACCGGCTGAGCGGACGGCCGCGAGGGCGGCGTCCAGGGTGCCGTAGCGCGCCTCGAAGCCGAGTTGGCCGAGCACGATCGGAACGGCGCGGGTGCTCGCCAGCCACAGTTCGCGGGCTGCCTCGTCGCCGAACCGGGCGCTCAGCAGGCTCCGGGGAATTGGCAGTCCGGGGCGCCGCCCCTCGGATCGGGCTCGCGCCGCCACGAAGCCGGCCTCGCGAATCGCCTCGGGCGCGACCACGTTGACCGGACCCTCGTGGGCGCCGTCCAGCAGGAGAAGGGCCGCGGCGACCCAGTCCGCCAGGTGCACCCAGGGCACGTACTGCGTGCCGGGGCCGAGGCGTCCGCGCAGCCAGCCTTGGCGCAGTGCCAGGTAGCCGCCCTCGGGTGCCAGGACGGCCGGCGTCCGGAGGAGGGCGGTGGGGACGGGGGCATGCCTGGCCGAGGCCTCCCAGTCGGCGACCACGCGCGCGAGGAAGCCGGTGCCGCGGGGGTCGCCGAACGACAGTTCGTCGTTTCCGCGGTCGCCGTAGAAGGCGGTCGAGGAGCGATTGAGCAGGCGCTGGCAGCGTCCGCCGGGGTCGAGGGCGCTCACGACGGTCAACGTTCCGGTGATGCGCGTGGTGAGCAACTCTTCGCGGACCGAGTCCGTCCACCGGCGGTACGGGGAAGCGCCGAACAGGTTGACGACCGCGTCGACGTCCTCGAGCCCGGGGGCGTCGATGGCACCCGCCTCGGGGTCCCAGCGTCGGTCGTCCGGGCGGGTCGGCGTCCGGCTCAGGCGCACCACGTCGTCGCCGCGGCCCCGCAGGGCCGAGGCCAGCGCCTCGCCCCAGAACCGCGGACCTTCGGTGATCGCAACGCGCATGCCGGTGAGTGTAGGCACATCGGTCCATGTCAGAGCCAGGTCGGCCAGTTGTTGCCACTCAGCCCAGGGGTGCGGGCTGGCCGTGCCAGACCACCGTCTGGATTGCGTTCCAAACCAGGAACCCGATCGCGAAGCCCGCAAGCCAGGCCCTCTGCCGGGTCGTCAACGGCACGAGGCCGAGGACCACCAGGCTCCACGGGATGTACCACGGGTGCATCGACTGCCCCAGGATCGAGACCGCGAGCGACCCCCAACCCACCGCGGCGACCGGACGATCGCTGAAGTGCACCACTACCCACGCCAACACGCCCAACAAGACCATGTTCGAGGCGAGCCCGATCACGAACTGGAACGTGGTGGGATCCTGACCCAGCCACTGCAGCAGGGCGCCGCCGAACTGGCTGAGCAGCGCGAACGGCGCGGGCGTCCCGGCGACGCCCATGAGGTTGAGCCAGGACGTCCAGCCGAACCCCTTGCCGGAGGCCACCGAGAGGGCGACGAACACCGCGACCGCGACGAGGGTCACCCCGGCCGTGCGGACGCCGAGCAGCCAGAGCCGCCGAGCGAGCCCGGCACGACGCAACTCAGCGAGGATCGGGATACCGGCGACCGCCAGGACCGCGATTCCGCCCTGCTGCTTCAACCCCATCGCTATCCCCACGAGCGCTGGAGCGACCAGCCAGAGCAGGACGCCCCGCATCGCGGGGCTCACCGCTAAGTTCGGCTGGGCCACCGAGACGCCTTCAGCACCAGCCGTGTCCTGCGCGCGACCAGCCGAGTCCCCCACGCGACCAGCCGGCTCCCCCGCGCGACCAGCTGGCTCCCCCGCGCGACCAGCCGGCTCCCCCGCGCGACCAGTCGAAGCGCTCGCCGTACCCGCCGAAGCCATCACCGTCACCCACACCGCTGCCAGGGCCACACCTACCATGAGCGCGTCGTTGTGGGCGCCCCCGATGTAGTGGACGAGCAGCATCGGGTTCAGCAGCCCCCACCATTGGGCGCGGCCGACGGCGTCCGGGTCGCCCGGGTTCAGGTGCCGCGCAATCCGGGGCAGGGTCAGGCCGATCAGCGCGACGCCCAGGATCGCGGGAATCCGCAGGGCGACCGCCGACCAATAGGGTTCGGCGCCGGTCACGGCGACGACGAACTGGTTCACCAGAAGCGTGATGGGCGGGTAGGCGACGCCGGTACCGATCCACAGCGGGTCCACGGAGTCGGCGAACGGGCCCCCGGCACTCCCCAGCCCGTCGAGGTACACCGAGCCACCCTGGTTCTCGATCCACCCCGCATCGGCATAGAGCACCGCGTCACCAGACAGGACCGGCGGGCACCACAACAGGGGCAGCGCCCACACGGCGAGCAGCCAGCCGGGCCGCTCGATCGGCCGGATCCCCTGGCGCAGCCGCAGCCGCCACCACATAGCCGCGAGGGCCGCCACGCCGACGACGATCGCAATCCGGTTCGCAGGCACCGGCAGCGCGTGACCGATGGCAGCCACGATCGGGTCGAGCCACCCGTCGGGATGAAACGCGAACTCGCTGTGGGCCGATCCCCAGGCGATCAGACCGCTGGCAACAACGCCCACGAGGGCCGCCACCGGCCAGGGCAGCCCCGGGCGCCGTGCGTCGGCTCTCACGTCGCTCACGGGGGCCTCCAGAAAGTCGGTCACGGGCGTCGCTGATCCTACGGGAGACGACCTGGCGCCAGCGGTGGGCAACGCCCGCCAGGACGCCGACGCCCCACAAGGCGCGAGTTCGCCCTCATCCATTTCCCGTCCCTCCGGCCACCGCTGAGCGCGGCGTTCGTGCCCGACTCATCGGCGTCCGCTCTGGGTCGACGCGGGCCGGCGGTATGACCTCTGGCCGTCCGCACTTGTCGAGCCGGATCTGCCAGCGGTCTGGTGGCGCTCCCGACCAAAACCGGGGCGGTTCGACGAGCGCGTGGTGGTGCGGACAAAGCAACACGAGGTTCGACAGCCCGGTCTCCCCTCCCCACCACCACGGGACGATGTGGTGCGCGTCGCACCGCTCGTCGGTGGCGAGGCACCCAGGGAAGACGCACCCGCCGTCACGCACTGAGAGGGCCCGCCGCAGCGCCGGCGTGACCAGCCGGATGGTGCGGCCCACGTCGAGTATCTCCGACTCTGAACCGAGCACCACCGGGGTCAGGTCGGCGTCGCAGCACACCCGCCGCAGATCGCCGGCGCTGATCTGCTGATCGGGCTTGAGCAGACCGGCCTGCTCGGCGCGCTCCCGCAGGTCCGCCTCGCGCATCGTCACCACGATGCGCGGGCGGTCCCCAGCCACCCGCGGCGCAGTCTGGGCAGCCTGGTGGGCCGCGACCAGGGCGAGCAAGGCGTCCGCGCGCCGTTGGTCGAGCGAACGCAACTCGGCCCGCGGGTCGCGCCGGTCGGCGGCACGGTCGCGGCCGGCACGACGGTCCGACTCGACGTAGGCGTCGATCAGCTTCAAGAACGGGGCAGCGGAGAGGTCGGGAAGGCTGCCGCGGATCAGCACCGACCCGTCACCGTCCGGCACCAACGACAACCCGCGCCGCGCATGAGCCCGCTTCTTCTGCGCGTCCATGGCGGCGAGCCGGGCGTCGGGATCGGGGACGAGTTCGGGAGCCACGTCCGCCAGCACCGCCGGCGCCAGCCCGGCGAGGCGGTCGGCTGGCGTGTGCGCGGCCCGGTCGACCAGGAGCGCCGCCGCCTGTCCCTTCTGCTCGGCCGACAGGCTCGTGGGGAGGGCGTCCAGCGCCTTGACGATGCCCCGGGCCTGCCTGACCTGCACCCGCCCGGCCAGCGCGGCGTCCCGGATGGTGGAGTGGGCGTCCAAGTCGCGTGCGCCGAACACGGCAGCCGCCGCCTCGCGGTTGGACGTGGCGCCGGAAAGGGACAGCCAGCTGGTGAGCGGAGTGCCGCGCGCGGCCACCGACGAACCGGCACGGTCGGCCTCGGCCAGCAGCACCCCTGCTAGGGCCTCGGCGCGAGCGGCCACCCGGCGGGACGCCTCGACCAGTCGGAGCCGCTCCTCATGGCCCAGCGCGCCGCGTGCCTCATGGTCGATCGAATCGAACACGCTTGCGACGGCGGCCAGCGCCCGGCCGGTCGACAGCAGCGAGTTCTTCATACCGACAAGGCTAGACCCCACCGCCGACAAAATCGAACAGGCGGTGTCGTCCGGATGTTGTCCCCATTGGGCGCCGAGTGTCTAGCGCAGTCCGCCAGCGGAGGACCGGGGGCGGCCCGGTCTCGTTAGACGCAACAGGGGCCGGACGCGGTAGGGAATGACCTCGCGCAGGTAGACGCTCGTGGACGTGCGCAGGATCCCGGG
>JBKHWW010000092.1:0-8489 GCA_046566345.1 Actinomycetes bacterium | reverse complement strand
AGGTCGTGACGGTGCGCAACTACTCCGACCAGCCCACCCGCTGCGCGATCCAGGTACACATGGACGCCGACTTCGCCGACCTGTTCGAGGTCAAGAGCGGCGGCAGCGGAGGCACGAAGCGAGAGGTCTTCCGCGGCGGCGAGGGCGACCGCGCGTGGGTGGAGACCACCACCGATGCCGTCACGCACCGGATCACCGTGCACTGCCGGGGCGCAGAGGCCCAGCCGGACGGGCTACGCGTCGCCGTCACCGTGCCCCCCAAGAAAGCGGTGTCGGTGGTCCTGACCGCGACCCCGTCCTGGCACCCGGCCGGCGACGTCACCCGCTTCTCGGAGGAACCGGCGGCGCGGATCGAGTCCCTGCGGGAGGACCGGGACGCATGGGTGCGAAGCCTGCCCCGCCTCGATGCCGACGACGAGGACATCGAGACCGTGCTACGCCAGTGCATGTACGACCTGGGCGCGCTCCGGATCGAGGAGCCCGACGAGCCGGGCCGCGTGGTGCTGGCCGCCGGCGCGCCCTGGTTCATGGCGCTCTTCGGGCGCGACTCGATCCTGTCGTCGCTGATGGCGCTCCCGGTCGACCGGACCCTGGCGCTCGGGACGCTGCACACGCTCGCAGCCCTCCAGGGCAAGGAACTGCGCGAGTCGACCGACGAGGAGCCCGGCCGGATCCTGCACGAGGTGCGCCAGGGTCGCGCCGCGGCGGCTGCCTTGGGCGGCACCGGCGTGTACTACGGCACCGCCGACGCGACCCCTCTCTTCGTGCACTTGCTGGGGGAACTGCACCGTTGGGGCGGGCTCTCCGCCGACGATCTGGACGTGCTGCTGCCGCACGCCGATCGCGCCTTGCAGTGGGCACTGGAGTGGGGCGACCGGGACGGCGACGGGTTCGTCGAGTACGCCCGGCGCAGCGAGCACGGTCTGATCAACCAGGGTTGGAAGGACTCCTTCGACGGCATCAACTTCGCCGACGGGACCATCGCCGAGGGGCCGATCGCGCTGTGCGAAGTCCAGGGGTACCTCTACCGCGCCTGGCTGGACCGCGCCATGCTGGCGCGCGCCGTCTCCGACGAGAGCCGCGCGGCCGAGTGCGAGGAGCGGGCCGCCGCGCTCAAGGAGGCGTTCAATCGCCGGTTCTGGCTGGAGGACCGCGGGTACTTCGCCCTGGCCCTGGACGGAGCCAAGCGCCCGGTGGACGCGCTGGCGTCCAACATGGGCCACTGCCTGTGGAGCGGCATCGTGGACGCCGACAAGGCGGCGTCGGTGGCGCGGCACCTCGTCTCCCCAGCCCTCTTCTCCGGCTGGGGAGTCCGGACCCTGGCCGACGGCATGGGCGCCTACAACCCCGCCAGCTATCACAACGGCTCGGTGTGGCCGCACGACAACGCCCTCATCGCCGACGGCCTGATGCGGTACGGCTTCGTGCGGGAGGCGACCAAAGTGGCCTCGGCGGTGCTGGAGGCGGCGGTCCACTATCGCGGGCGCCTGCCGGAGCTGTACTGCGGCTTCGACCGTGCGCTCCACCCGGAGCCGATCGCCTACCCGACCTCGTGCTCCCCCCAGGCGTGGGCGGCGGCTACCCCGCTGCACCTCATCAGGGTCCTGCTGCGCTTCCACCCGGACGTCCCCGCGCGGCAGTTCCGCCTGGCGCCGACGCTTCCCCGGGAACTGGGCACGCTCAGGATCGAGGGCTTGTCGCTGGGCGGGGGCAGCCTCACCTTCAGCGCGCGGGCACGCGACATGTTCATCGAGACCAGCCCGCCCGCGTTGAAGCTGGCGCGGGACCCTGCGCGCCGGTGATCTCTCAGGTGTGAAGTTGGGTGATAGGGGGAATATCGTGGGGATGAGGATCGGTCTGATCGCGCCGCCCTGGGTGCCGGTTCCGCCCCCGGCGTACGGGGGCACCGAGATGGTGGTGGACCTGCTCGCTCGGGCCTCCAGCAGGCTGGGCACGACGTGCTGTTGGCGGCGGCGTCCGACAGCACGTGCCCCGTCCCGCGCGTGCCCGGCACGATGGCCTCGGACTACGAGGCCCTCAACGGCACCGTGACGGCCCTCGCGCACGCGGTCCACTCCTACCCCGCGCTCGGCGACGTGGACGTGATCCACGACCACACGATCGCCGGGCCGCTAATGGGACACCGGCCGCCGGGGGTGCCCGTCGTGGTCACCAACCACGGCCCGTTCACCGATGACACGATGGTCCTGTTCCGCGCGATGGCGGCCGACACGTCCATCGTGGCGATCTCGCACAACCAGGCCAGCCACGCCACAGGCGTCCCGATCGCGCGGGTGATCCACCACGGGCTCGATGCCGGGCGGGTCCCCGTCGGCCGCGGAGAGGGGGGCTATGCCGTCTTCCTCGGCCGGATGAGTGCCACCAAGGGGGTGGCGCAGGCGCTCAGGATCGCCCGGGAGGCCGGCGTCCCCCTCCGCCTGGCCGCCAAGATGCGCGAGCCGGCGGAGCGCGCCTATTTCGAGGCCGAGGTCCGCCCGTTGCTCACCAGCGAGCACGTGTACGTCGGAGAGGTCGACGACGCTGGCAAGTACGAGCTCCTCGGTGACGCGTTCGCCCTGCTCAACCCGATCCAGTGGTCGGAGCCCTTCGGCCTGGCGATGATCGAGGCGCTCGCCACCGGCACGCCCGTGGTCGCCACGTCGCGGGGGTCCGCCCCCGAGATCGTGGTACACGGCACGAACGGCTTCCTCGGCGCCGCCGATGAACTGGTCGGCCTACTACCCCGCGCAGCTGACCTTGACCGGGCTACTTGCCGTGCCGACGTGGAGGCCCGCTTCAGTGTCGCGCGCATGGTCCAGGGGCACGTGGCGTTGTACACCGACGTCCTCGCCGGCGAAGGGCTCGACTTGGAGGTGAACGCAGCACCGCTGTGAACCCCGGGTGGGGGAGGATGGGCCTGTGCCGCCGACCCCACCGACCCGTCCCCGCCCCATGTGGGGGCCGGACGCCGCCACCGCCGCGGCGGTGATGCTCACGGTCGTGGTGCTGTGGGGAGCCATGAAGCTGCTCTCGATCTGGGCCTGGGTGGTGATGCCCGGCGAGTACGGCGACACGTACTACTACTTCCTCAGCGCGCAGAGCGCTGCCACGGGCGGCGGGATCGCCACCGCCATGCGGGAGTACCCCACCCCCGCGGGTCTCCTGCTGCTGGCACCGTACGAGTTCGGCTCGACGCACCACGCGTCGTACCGGTCGGCGATCCTGTGGATCACTTCCGTGACCGACGGCGCCTTCGCCGCCCTCCTCGGACGCCGCCTCGGCCCGGTGCCTGTGCTCGCCTGGATCGCCGTGACCACCTCGCTGGGGCAGCTCGCCCTGCTGCGCTTCGACATCCTGCCCGCCGTCGTCGCCGGGGCCGCGGTCCTGTTCGCGCTGCAGCGGCGCCCCAAGGTGGCGGCGGTGCTCCTGGCGCTGGGGGCTGGCCTGAAACTGTGGCCGATCGTCCTCCTGCCCCTCATCCTGGACCGGCATGACAGGCGCCGCAGCGCCACCGCGCTGGGGCTGTTCGCCGGCGTCGGGCTGACCTTGGCCGCCTTCAGCCTCGCTTTGGCCGGGTGGGACCGACTTGTCTCCCCTCTGGAGTACCAGGGTGAGCGCGGGCTGCAGATCGAGGCGGTCGCCGCCACCGCCGCCATGGCGCAGTGGGCGGGGGACGAGGCCTACCGCGTCTGGTACTCGACCTTCCACGCCTACGAGGTGACAGGTCCGTCCGTCGCGATGTGGCTGACCATCGCGCAGGGGGCGTCCGTCGCGGGGGCCCTGGGCTGCGCCGTACTGCTGGCGTGGTGGTGGCTGCGCGGCGGGCGTCCGCAAGCCCTCGCCTGGCTGGCCCTCTCGCTGGTCGGCACGTTCGTGGTGACCAGCCGCGCGCTCAGCCCCCAGTACCTGCTCTGGCTGGCGGCGCCGGCGGTGGCAGCCCTGGCCGTTGCCTGGGCTGGCGGCCACGAGGCGCCGCCCCCGCTGAGGACCCTGCTCACCTTCGTGGGCACGCTGGTCCTGTGCGTCCTCACGACCGCCATCTACCCGGTGTACTACGGCGGCATCACCGGACGCGGAGCCGAGACGGAGCGGGCCCTGGCCCTGCTCACCCTCCGCAATGTGGGCCTCGTCGCGCTGGTGGCGTGGTCGGCGTGGTGCGCCGTCCGCGCGTCGCGGCAACCCGATGGGACTGTTTCCCATCCCTCCACGGGGGCCGGGTCCAGCACCTAGAGTGGGCGAGGTCATCCGATTTGTGAGTGAAGGAGCTGGCCCGATGTGGACGCTGACCGGATTTGCCGATGAGATCGCGCACGACCTGGGGGAGCAGATCGAGCTGCTGAACACCCTCGGCATCAAGCACGTCGAGTTCCGGAGCGCCTGGCGCATCAAGGTGCTCGACCTCACCGACGACCAACTGCAGCAGGCCAAAGACATGCTGGACGCCAACGGCATCACGCTCAGCTCGGTTGGTTCCGACATCGGCAAGATCCAGATCACCGACCCCTTCGAGGACCACCTCAAGCGCGCCGCGCACGCCGTCGAGGTCGCAAAGTTCTTCGGGTCCCCCTACATCCGCATGTTCAGCTTCTTCATCCCCGAGGGCGACGACCCTGACCAGTACCGCGACGAGGTCGTCGACCGCACCCGGGCTCTGGTCCGCCTCGCCGAGGCCGGCGGCGTGACGATGCTGCACGAGAACGAGAAAGACATCTTTGGTGACGTGCCCGAGCGGGTCGTCGACCTCGTCACCACCGTCGACTCTCCGAACTACCGGGCCATCTTCGACCCGGCCAACTACGTCCAGTGTGGTGTGCGGCCTGTGGACGAGGCGTACCCGCTGGTGCGCCAGTACACCGACTACATCCACTGCAAGGACGCCAGCGCCTCGATCATCGACGAGCACGGCCTCAACAGGGTGCTCCCCGCCGGCGAAGGCGACGGGCAGTTCGCGGAACTGATCGCCGCACTGAAGGCGGACGGCTACGACGGCTTCTTCTCCCTGGAACCGCATCTGGGTGACTTCGACGCCTTCGGCGCCCTGTCCGGCCCCAAACTGTGGACGGACGCCTACAACGCTCTCACCGGCCTGTTCAAGGAGCAGGGCATCCAGTGGCAGTGAACCGGGCCGCCATCGTCGGCTGGGGCGATGTCGCGATCGTCCACACCGAAGCCATCAACGTCATCGAGGGTGTCGACCTGGTCGGCGTGGTCGACACGGACGCCGCGCGTCGCGACGCCGCCACCGCCGAGCTGGGTGTCCCCGCCTTCACGAGCGTCGACGAGCTGGTGGACGCCGTCGCCCCGGACGTGGTGCACGTCACCACGCCGCACCACCAGCACGTCACGCCGTCGCTGCAGGCGATCGACCGCGGCGTCCACGTCATCCAGGAGAAGCCGCTGGCGGCGTCCCTGGAGGACGCGCAGCGCCTCGTCGACCGCTGTCACGGCCTGACGTCACCCAAGGTGGGCATCTGCTTCCAGAACCGCTACAACGTGAGCAGCCAGGAGCTGCGCCGGGTGCTCGACTCGGGCGAGCTGGGGGCGATCCACGGCGCCTACGCCTCGGTGGTCTGGACGCGCACGGCCGACTACTACCGGAGCAAGCCCTGGCGCGGCAGCCGGGAGGAGTCAGGGGGCGGCTTGCTGATCAACCAGGCGATCCACACCCTCGACCTGATCCAGTGGTTCCTCGGCGACGTCGTCGACATCGCCGGCCACGTGGACACGCACAAGTTCGCCGACGTGATCGAGGTCGAGGACACGGCCGAGATGCTCTTCACCCACGCCTCCGGCGTCCAGACCTCGTTCTACGCGACCCTCACCGCGCCGCAGCACCGCCCTGTCGAGTTCGAGCTCGACTGCGAGCACGCGTACGTGTCGCTGCGCAACGGCCTGACGATCGCGTGGAAGGACGGCCGGGGCGTGGAGCACCACGACGAGCGCAAGGCTCCTTCGGGTGGTCGGTCCTACTGGGGGGTGTCGCACGAGCTGTTGATCCGTGACTTCTACGCGCGCGTCGACGACCCCGAGCCGTTCTGGATCAGCCCCGCCGAGGCGCTGAAGTCGCTGCAGATGTTGAAGCGCACGTACGAGGTCTCAGGCTTCTAGCTGTCTTCTGAGTCTGCGCTACGGCCCGCCACGGCAACCCGGCGGAACTTTATGCAGTCAACCGGAACGCCCCGGCTCCGGCCCCTACGCTGACCCATACCGAACCCTACGCAAAAGGAGACGTTCATGGCCGAAGACAAGGTCCGGCTCGGCATCATCGGGCTGGGCGCCGAGGGCGGCATGTATGCCAAGTTCCTCGACCAGGGGATGGTCGAGAACATGCGCATCGGCGCGATCTGCGACATCGACGAAAGCAAGAGGGCGGCGGCCGAGGGCTACGGCGTTCCGTTCTACACCGACTACAAGGAGATGGTGACCTCCGGCGACGTGGACGCGGTCGTGACCACCGTGCCGCACTACCTGCACCCCGAGATGGGCATCTACGCGCTCGAGAACGGCATCCACGCGCTGGTGGAGAAGCCCGTGGGCGTGTACACCAAGCAGGCGCGTGAGCTGATCGACTTTGCGGCCACCAAGACCGATCTGAAGTTCGGCGTGTTCTTCAACCAGCGCACCAACCCGCTCTACAAGGACCTGAAGGCCCTCTTGGAGTCCGGCGAACTCGGCGCGCTGCGCCACACCAGCTGGATCATCACCACCTGGTGGCGTCCTCAGCCGTACTACGCACAGTCCGCCTGGCGCGCCACGTGGGGCGGCGAGGGCGGCGGCGTCCTGGTCAACCAGGCGCCCCATCAGCTCGACCTGTGGCAGTGGATCTGCGGCGTCCCAAAGAGCGTGTTCGCCAAGGCCCAATACGGGTACCGGCGTGACATCGCGGTCGAGGACGAGGTGAACGCGCTCGTCGACTTCGGCAACGGCGCCACCGGCACCTTCATCACGTGCACTCACGACATCGACGGCACTGACCGCCTCGAGATTCTCTGCGACAAGGGCAAGGTGGTCGTCGAAGGGTCCAGCAAGGTGAAGATCACCCGCCTCAAGGACGACGAGAAGACCCTGTCGGCCAACATGGGCATGGACGCCGTCGTCAAGCTCTTCACCGGCCAGCTGGATCGCACCGAGCTGATGTCGGAGGAGGAGAAGGACTACGGCTCCCAGTGGGGCGTCCAGCACAGCGAGGTGATGCGCAACTTCGCGGCAGCGATTCACGGCGAGGAGGAGCTCCTCGCACCGGGCGCTGATGGCATCCACGGCGTCCGGCTCGCCAACGCCATCCACCTGTCCAGCTGGACGGGCCAGGAGGTCTCCATCGAGAACTTCGACGAGGAGAGCTACCTCGCCGAGCTCAACAAGCGCATCACCGACGAGGGCAAGTTCGAGACGAGGAGCTGAGCCATGGCCGTGCTGGGTGTGCAAATGATGATGCTGAAGAATCAGGTCGCCGATCAAGGGATGTACCCCGTGCTCGAGCGTCTCAAGGCTCTCGACGTGGACGCCGTCGAGGTCAGCCAGATTCCCATGGACGAGACCAACACGGCCGCGCTTGAGCGTGGCGCCTCCGAGCTCGGAATCCAGGTCGGCGCGCTGTCGGTGGGGCTCAAGCCCGGCCCCACTACCACCGGGGACAACGTGGAGGAGCACTTCGACAAGATCGTGGCCGACTGCAGGCGCCTCGGCGTCCGCTTCGTCCGCATCGGGATGATGCCCTTCACCGCCATGGTGTCGAAGGAGTCCTGCGAGGCCTGGGCCGCAGAGGTCGAGCCCGCAGCGAGCCGGCTCGCCGCCGAGGGCATCACGCTGTGTTACCACAACCACCATGTCGACCTGGCCCAGTTCGAGGGCGAGCGGATCTTCGACATCGTCCGGCGCGTGGCCCCCAGCGTGCACTTCGAGGTCGACCTGCACTGGGTGCAGCGCGGCGGCATGGCCCCCCTCGACATGCTCGAGCAGTACGCGGGGGTCTGCAAGCTGATCCACGTCAAGGACTTCCGGGTCACGCCGCTGCCCCAGGAGGCCGTCGACAAGATGACGTCCGGTGACATCGCCGGCGGCTTCCAGGCGTTCCTCAACATCGCGCAGTTCGCCGAGGTGGGCCAGGGCAACATGAACTGGCCGAAGCTGCTGCCCGCAGCCGAGGCGGCAGGGGCGGAGTTCTTCTTCATCGAGCAGGACGACACGTACGGCCGCGACCCGTTCGATTGCATCGCCGACTCGCGCGCGTACCTGAAGTCCATCGGGTACTGACGTTTCACGCGAAACGGACGCCTCGGCCTGACCAGGCCGGGGCGTCCGCCTATCCGGGGCGGGCGCCAAAGATCGCCTGGCCGATCCGCACGCAGGTGGCGCCGTGCTCGATGGCGAGCTCGAAGTCGCCGGACATCCCCATCGACAGCTCGTCCCATCCGCCCCCGTCGGCGTCCTGGAGTTCGCGCTGGACCTGTCGCATCACCCGGAAGCAGTCACGGACGCGCTCGGCGTCC
>JBKHWW010000091.1:0-7149 GCA_046566345.1 Actinomycetes bacterium | reverse complement strand
TGTACCGAGTTTGGTACCGACCATCCCCGAAACGCGACCATGTGAGGGTGGCTAGAGGGGATGCTCGAGACGGCTTGTCTTGAGCGTGGCGGCTAGGGGAGACGTGTTCCGTTGGCGGGCGTGTGGGGGTGTCGTCCGGCCAGTCAGAGGGTTACTGGTTCGAGTCCAGTCGGGGGAGCCAGCGCAAGGCGCTTTGGCCAGGGGGTTCACCCAGCCAAGAAGGCCTGACCCGCATCGGCTCGGCTCAAGGCTTGAGCGTGGCGAACGGGTCGGTGACCTCGAGGTGGCGGTGGGTGAAACGGAACAGCTTGCCCGGCCGGCCGCCTGCGCTACCCGAAGCCCGGAGGCCACCGGTCGCCTCCAGCTGGCCGCGCCGTCCGAGCACACGGTGCAGATTGGTCGCGGACACGTCGTGCCCGAGTGCGGCCGCGTAGGCGTCCCGAAGCTGGGCCATGGTGAACTCCTCGGGCGCCAGGGCGAAACCAACGTTGGTGTAGGAGAGCTTGGCCCGCATCCTGGCCACGGCGTGCTGCACGATCAGGTCGTGGTCGAACGCCATGGCCGCCAGGGTATCCACCGGCAGCCAGGCGGTGCGTTCGGGGAGGGCGGGATCGGCGGTCCAGGGCAGGAGGCCCAGGTGGGCGGTGGCGATGGTCCGGTCGAAGGGATCGCGGCCGGGCGTGCTCAGGGTCTCGAGTTGTTCCAGGTGGGCCAGTTCGGTGATGCAGACCTTGGCCGCGAGGTGGCGGCGCACGCTGTCCCCGATGCTCTCGTCAACCTCGACGGGCCCGCTCGGGAGCGCCCACAGCCCGGTGTAGGGGTCGCGATCGCGCCGCTTGGCTAGCACGCACAGCGACATGCCGATGCCCGACGGGCGCACCTTGAGCACCGCACCGAGGGCCTCGTGGCGGTATTTGGCGACCCCGGCCGCGTCGCGGAGGGGGCCGGTGACCCCGGACCAGTTGTGCAGCACCACAGTCAGGATGCTACTGTTTCAACCAGTTTTAGCCTATGAGGCGAAAACTAGAAGGAGTGAAAGCATGACTGCACCGGCCGTGGCACCCTCCAACGCGTGGGACGCCGTGCTGTGGGAGGCGTGGCGCCACGAGGTCCGCCGCCTCGCCGCCGAGCAGGACGCGGTGATCCTGGCGCACAACTACCAGCTCGGTCCGATCCAGGACGTGGCCGACCACGTGGGGGACTCGCTCGCGCTCTCGCGGCTTGCCGCGTCCGTGACGCAGCAGACGATCATCTTCTGCGGCGTGCACTTCATGGCAGAGACGGCGAAGATCCTCGCCCCCGGCAAGCGCGTGCTGATCCCGGATGCCGCCGCCGGCTGCTCGCTGGCAGACAGCATCGACGCCGGGCAGCTGCGTGCCTGGAAGGTCCAGCACCCGGACGCCGTCGTCGTGCAGTACGTCAACACCACGGCCGCAGTGAAGGCCGAGACCGACATCTGCTGCACATCGTCGAACGCCGTGGAGGTGGTCGAGTCGATCCCCCTCAGTCGGCCGGTGCTGTTCGGGCCAGACCAGTTCCTCGGTGCGCACGTCCGTCGCATGACGGGCCGAGACAACATCCACCTCTGGATGGGTGAGTGCCACGTGCACGCAGACATCTCGCCGTCCGACCTCCTCGAGAGGGTGCGCGCCAACCCGGACGCCGACCTGTATGTCCACCCCGAGTGCGGCTGCACGACGAGCGCGCTCTGGCTGGCCGGTTCCGGTGATCTGCCGGCCGAGCGGACCCACGTCGTGTCGACCGGCGGCATGCTCGACCTCGCCCGCACCGAGCGCTCGCGGAAGGTGCTGGTGGCCACCGAGGTCGGCATGCTGCACCAGCTGCGCAAGGCGAACCGCGAGACCGTGTTCGAGCCCGTCAACCCGCGGGCGGTGTGCCCCTACATGCAGATGATCACCCCCGAGAAGCTCCTGCGTAGCCTGCGCACCGGCACCGACGAGGTGCACGTGGACGCCGACATCGCGGCCCGTGCGCGTCAGGCGGTGGAGCGCATGATCGCGATTGGGAATCCGGGGCGGGGCGAGTGATGGTCGAGCAGCTCCCCGCAGCGGACGCCGCCTGGCGCAGGCGGACCGGGGTCGTGGTGGTCGGGTCGGGCGCGGCGGGCCTGTCCGCGGCGCTCCACCTCGCCGCGGCCGAGGTCCCTACCATCCTGCTCACGCGCTCCGGGCTCACCGACGGGGCGACCGTCCTCGCCCAGGGCGGCCTCGCCGCGGTCTGGTCGGCCGAGGACTCCCTCGCCGAACACGTCCACGACACGTTGGTCGCAGGCGCAGGGCTGTGCGAGCCGGCCGCAGTACGCGAGTTGGTCGAGGGCGCCCCCGCGGCCATCGGCCGTCTCATCTCCCTGGGAGCAGGGTTCGACACCAATGCGGAGGGCCGCTTCGACCTCCACCTCGAGGGCGGGCACCAGCGGCGTCGCATCCTGCACGCCGGCGGGGACGCCAGCGGTGCCGAGGTCGAGCACACGCTCGTCCGGGCGCTGTTGCGCGCCACGGGGGCCGGCTCCTCGGTCGAGGTCACCGAGGGGATGCGGGCCGTCGACGTCCTGTTGGACCGTCGCGGGTCCGCCTGCGGCGTCCGAGTTCGGCAGGAAGACGGGGCCATGGGCGAGATCCTGGCCCCGGCCGTCGTGCTGGCAACAGGCGGGGTGGGCCAACTCTGGCCGCTCAC
This sequence comes from Actinomycetes bacterium, assembly GCA_046566345.1. Lineage (GTDB taxonomy): Bacteria > Actinomycetota > Actinomycetes > Propionibacteriales > Propionibacteriaceae > Propioniciclava. The sequence continues at coordinate 4,455 of JBKHWW010000091.1, read as the reverse complement.
CACGAACCCGTCGGTGGCGACCGGTGATGGCCTGGCCATGGCGTACCGGGCAGGTGCCGCCCTTCGCGACGTCGAGTTCGTGCAGTTCCACCCGACCCTGCTGTGGACCGACCCCGCCGTGCGAATTCCAGGCAAGCGGTCGGCGCTGGTGTCCGAGGCGGTCCGGGGCGAGGGGGCGGTCCTTGTCGACCACGCCGGCGAACGGGTCATGGCCGGTGTCCACACCCTCGCCGACCTGGCCCCCCGCGACGTCGTGTCCGCGGCCATGGCTGCCCACATGCTCCGCACCGGCGAGTCACACCTGCTCCTCGACGCGCGCCACTTCGGGTCGGCGGCGTGGGCAGCAACGTTCCCGACGATCCTCACCATGTGTCGCGAGGCCGGTGTGGATCCGGTCACCGAACGGATCCCGGTCCATCCGGGCGCGCACTACCTGTGCGGCGGCGTGCGGGCGGACTTGACGGGACGCACCACCGTGCCGGGGCTCTACGCGGTCGGCGAGGTCGCCGCGACCGGTGTCCAGGGGGCGAACCGGTTGGCGTCCAACTCGGTCACCGAGGGGCTCGTCGCCGGGGACCGGGTGGGCGCGCTGCTCGCCGCGCGCCTCGGCGGGGCGACCCCGCCCCCCCTGCCCCAGGTTGCGCGGCCCGCCGCGAGGCTGGCCGATCCGGCCGCACGCGACCGGCTGCGCCGCATCATGGGCGCCGGGGTCGGCGTGGTCCGGACCGCCGACGGGCTGACGTCGGCCCTCGACGGGCTGGCCGCCCTGCCCGACACGACCGCGGTCCTGGATGACGCCGTCCTCGACATGACCAACCTGCGCACCGTCGGTCAGCTCATCGCCTCGGCGGCGCTGACCCGCACGGAGTCGCGTGGGGCCCACCGCCGCGCCGACTACCCGGAGGCGGTCGCCGCGTGGCGCCGCCACGTGTCGCTGACCATCGGTCCGGACGCCGCCCCCGCGGTCTCCAGCCACCCGATGGGCGTCGCCGGCGCGTCGTCGCCCACCCTTGAGCTGCTGGAGGCCATCGCATGACCACGTACCCCTGGCCCGCCGATCTCACCGAAGCCCTGGACTCTGCCGGGCTCGACCCCACGCACGTTGTCGAGGTCGTCGAGCGAACGCTGGCCGAGGACTTGGCGTGGGGAGCCGACGTCACGACGGCGGCCACCCTGGCGCCGGCTGCCGAAGGCACCGCCGATGTCCTCGCCCGCCGGGACGGCTGCGTTGCGGGTGTTCCGGTCGCGGCGGCGGTGCTGCACACACTGGCTCGCGCGCAGGGCACCCGCGTCGACGTACGCCTCGCGATCCGGGACGGCGCCCGCGTCCGGCCGGGCGATCTGGTGCTCACGGCGTCCGGCCCGTTGCGAACCTTGCTCACCGCCGAACGCAGCATGCTCAACCTGCTGGGCCAGCTCTCGGGGGTCGCCACGGCGACGGCCGCGTGGGTGGACGCGCTCGCGGGAACCGGAACACGAGTCCGCGACACACGCAAGACGGTGCCGGGGCTGCGGGTGCTGCAGAAGTATGCGGTGCGGTGCGGAGGCGGCCTCAACCACCGCATGGGGCTGGGCGACGCGGCACTGATCAAGGACAACCACGTGGCCGCCGCTGGCTCGGTGGCGGCGGCGTTCCGGGCTGTCCGCGAGCAGGCGCCCGATGTCGACGTGGAAGTCGAGTGCGACACGCTCGAGCAAGTCGCCGAGGCGATCGAGGCTGGGGCGCAGCTCGTGCTGCTGGACAACATGGGCCCGGAGACGATCCGGCACGCCGTCGCGCTCACCCGGCCCGCCGGCGTCCGCACCGAGGCGTCCGGCGGGCTGACCCTCGCGGACGCCGCGGCGTACGGCGCAACCGGGGTCGACTTCATCTCTGTCGGGGCGCTGACGCACTCTTCTCCCGTCCTCGACCTCGGGTTCGATTTGCGGGTGGGTTGAGAGCGGTCGCCACGGCGTCGGCATCCTCTGAGGACCTTCCGTCCAGTCGCACCTGGAGCGCTTGTGCTGCGACGAGTTACCCGGCGGACAGGGTAGCCAGCACCTCGGCGATGGCCGCCAGGGCCGTCGCGTCGTCTTCGAGAGCGCTGGCGAGCACGACCGACGGAGTCTCGGAGCCGTTGTGCACCACGACGACCTGGACCACCTCGACGAAGAGGGCGTCGCCGACACGGGCGTCCATCCTCCAGGCGGGCAGGCCGTCGACGATCGTGGGTTGTGACGTGACCTCGAGGTAGCCGGGCTGTGCGGCGTCCAGCAAGGCCAGCTGCAGGACGGCGTCCGCGGCGCCCTCGAGCGAGTCCGCGTCGGCCGGGGCGACGGCGCGGCCCACGCTCAGGGACGCCCACGCCACCGAGGTCTCGAGGTGGGCGGACGCCCCGCACCGCAGCCAGGGCCGGGCGGGGGCGTCGGACCATCCAGCGGCGAGCTCCACGGTCAGGAATCCGTCGGTGAGCTCATCGGGGGCGAGGACGCTCGGGCACCCAAAGGCCGGGGTGCCGCGCGGCGGCGTTGTCGCTGAAGGAGGGGCGGGGGTAGGGAACGGAGCCGGGATAGTGGGGGACGGCGCCGGCGTGCTTCGCGGCATGGACGTCGGCCGGCTTGTCTCCGGAGCTGCAATGAGCCCTGGCACGCGCAACCAGGTGGCAGCGATCAGTCCGACGACCAGGAGGAGCGCGGCGGCGATCACCCCGACGACCAGGACCGGCCGGGGATTTCTGACCGGTGGGGCGGGGGGCGGCGTGCCCTGGACGTGCTCGGTCCACCGCTGGCCGTCCCAGTAACGAAGGCGCTGCGGCGTCCCGTCGGGGTCGGGGTACCAGCCCGGTTGCGGCATGGGTCTCTCCTCGGTGGAGCTTCGTGCTCATGGTAGGCGGGCCCTCTGTCCACCCGTGGCAACGATTGTGGACGGCCGTGCCCCGACCGCTAGGCTGGGGCCATGGGCACGATTATCAGCGCGACCAGCGTCGCCACGATGATGCCCGTGTGCTGTCGGCGAATGTGCGCCTGACGGCACGGATCCGGTCGCTCCCCGGGGGTCGAGCGATGCCTGGACCACCCGAACACGCCAGCCTCGCTCGCGGTTCCGTGCTGTCGGCCATCAACGCCACCATCGAAGTCGAAGATTGAGGAAACGAGCATGTTCCGACGCCTGACCACCACCATCGCCGCCGCCCTGGCCACCGGCCTGGTTCTGACCGGCTGCGGTGCCAACCCGTCGGCGACCAGCAGCCCCGACACCACCCGCCCGTTGCGGATCATGGCTGATGTGACCCCGCACGCCGTTCTCCTCAAGGAGGCCGAGACGAAGGGTCTTCTGGGGGACGTGAAGATCGACGTCACCGAGATCTCTGGCGATGTCGACCCCAACCAGCTGGTGAATGCCGGTGACCTCGACGCGAACTTCTTCCAGCACGTCCCGTACCTGAACGACTGGAACAGCAAGAACAACGGCGACCTCGTCAGCCTCGGCGACGTGCACGTCGAGCCGCTCGGCCTCTACTCGCGCAAGGTGACTCTGGACGCCGTCCCTGACGGTGCCGTGATCGCCATCCCGGCCGACGCGACCAACCAGGCTCGCGCCCTGTTCCTGCTGGCGGACGCCGGCCTGGTCACGCTCGATGTGACCGCCGACCAAGAGGGCCTCGACTTCAGCCAGGTCACGCCCGAGAAGAACGTGACCGGCAACCCCAAGAACATCACGTGGCTCAAGATCGACCGGCCTCAGCTCGCCGCGACCCTCGACGACCCCCAGGTGACGCTGTCGGTCATTAACGGCAACTACGCTCTCGAGGCGGGGCTCACCCCGAGGACGGACGCCCTCCAGCTGGAGAGCGCCGAGAACAACCCGTACGCGAACGTGCTCGTCGTGAAGGAAGCGCTCAAGGACGACCCGCGCGTGCGCAAGGTCAACGAGGCGCTGACCAGCCCCGAGCTGCAGACGTTCATCGAGGACACTTTCAACGGCTCAGTGCTGCCCGCGAAGTGAGCTGACGTGATTGAGGTCACCTCCCTGACGAAGGTGTACGGCTCCGGTCAGCAGGCTGTGACCGCCGTGGACGACGTCTCGCTGCGCGTCGAGGCCGGCCAGATCTTCGGGATCCTGGGCAGGTCCGGCGCCGGAAAGACGACGTTGATGCGGTGTCTCACCGCCCTGGAACGCCCGACCTCAGGGAGCGTGACCATCGGTGACGTCGAGCTGACCACGCTGTCGGCGTCCGCGCTGCGTGCCACCCGTCACCGAATGGGCATGATCTTCCAGCACTTCAACCTGTTGAACAGCCGCTCGGCCGCCGACAACATCGCGTTCCCGCTCGAGGTACAGGGCGTGCCGGCCGCAGAGCGCAAGGCGCGGGTCGCCGAGCTGCTCGACCTGGTCGGACTGATCGGCCGTGGGACGGCCTACCCATCGCAGTTGTCGGGAGGTCAGAAGCAGCGCGTGGGCATCGCACGCGCCCT
>JBKHWW010000090.1:0-8771 GCA_046566345.1 Actinomycetes bacterium | reverse complement strand
TCACGGCTCGGTCCGGCCGTCTCGGACTTGGAGGTGAAGACGTCGACGACGTCGCCGTTCTCCAGGGTCGAGTCCAGTGGCACGAGCCTGCCGTTGACCCTCGCGCCCATGGTGCGGTGCCCGACCTCGGTGTGGACCGCGTACGCGAAGTCCACCGGGGTGGACCCCGCGGGCAGCGCGATCACGTCACCCTTGGGGGTGAACACGTACACCTCGCCGCCCGCGATCTCGAACCGCAAGGAGTCCAGGAACTCCGAGGGGTCCGCGGTCTCCTTCTGCCAGTCGACGAGCTGGCGCAGCCACGCCATGTCGTTGCCGGCGGCGTCGGTGACCTGCGAGCCCTTGGCGACCTCCTTGTACTTCCAGTGCGCGGCGACGCCGTACTCCGCCCGCCGGTGCATGTCGTGCGTGCGGATCTGGATCTCGACCGGCTTGCCGCCGGGGCCGATCACGGTCGTGTGCAGCGACTGGTAGAGGTTGAACTTGGGCATCGCGATGTAGTCCTTGAACCGCCCCGGCAGCGGACGCCAGCGCGCGTGCAGGACGCCCAGCACGTCGTAGCACTCGCGCTTGGTCTCGACGAGGATGCGCAGGCCGACCAGGTCGTAGATGTCGTAGAAGTCCCGACCCCGGACCATCATCTTCTGGTAGATCGAGTAATAGTGCTTGGGCCGCCCGTACACCGTTGCCTGGATCTTGTTCTCGGCCAGGTCCTCACGCACCTGCGAAATGACGGTGCTCAGGTACTGGTCCCGCAGCGGGGCGCGCTCCGCGACGAGCTTGACGATCTCGTTGTAGATCTTCGGCTCCAGCACCGAGAAGGCCAGGTCCTCCAACTCCCACTTGATCGCGTTCATGCCGAGTCGGTGGGCCAGCGGCGCATAGATCTCGAGGGTGTCCTTGGCGATCCGGATCTGTTTGTCCTGCCGCAGCGAACTGATCGTGCGCATGTTGTGCAGCCGATCGGCCAGCTTGATGACCAGGACGCGGATGTCGCGGCTCATCGCCACGACCATCTTGCGGATCGTCTCGGCCTTGGCCGACTCGCCGTAGACCACCTTGTCGAGCTTGGTCACGCCGTCCACCATGGCGGCCACTTCTTGGCCGAAGTCGGCGGTCAACTGCCCCAGCGTGTAGCCGGTGTCCTCGACCGTGTCGTGCAGAAGGGCCGCGCAGATCGTCGGCTCGTTGAGACCCAGCCCCGCCAGGATCGTGGCCACGGCCAGCGGGTGGGTGATGTAGGTGTCGCCGCTCTTGCGCAGCTGGCCCTCGTGGTACTGCTCGGCGGTTCGGTAGGCGCGCTCGATCAGGGCGGTGTCCACGCGCTGGTGGTGCTGGCGCATGGCCGAGAACAGCGGATCCAGCGCCGCGGTGGAGGGCGGTTTCTGGCTCCCCAGGAGGGCGAGCATGCGGCGCATGCTCCGCCGCGGCTGCTCGGGAACGGCCGGGAGGCGCTCGGCCGGGGAGGGCGTCGACGCAGGCTGCGAGCCCTCGGACGCCTGCGCCCCCGCCGGTGTGCTGACGATGTCGGCCATGTGGATGCCACCTCCCTCCGCAGTGGGACGAGTGTAGCGCCGCCCAGGCGACGCGGCGGAGGCACCCCTGTCGCCCGGATGCTAGTCCGGGACGCCGGGGCGCGGGCGCTTCTTGCGGCTGGGCCGGACCACGACGAGCTCGTCGCCGGTCTTCAGCACGGCCACGCTGGGGTCGAAGAAGTGCCGCAGCAGGCCGCCGCGAACCACCCCGAGCACCCGCTCCCCCGCGATCTCCTGGGTGCTGTGGCCGACCTCGTCGGGGGCTACCAAACGCTGGGCGATGTCGAGGCCTTCGCCGTAGTTGAGGAGGTCCTCCATGGTCGCCCCGAGGTCGGGGCTGACCGCCGACAGACCGATCATGCGGCCCACGGCGTCCGAACTGGTCACCACGCCGTCGGCGCCGGATTGCCGGAGCAGTGAGACGTTGGCCGCCTCGCGCACCGACACCACCAGGTGCGCGTGCGGGTTCAGCTGGCGCGCCGTGAGGGTCGCCAGGATCGCGGTGTCGTCACGGTTGACGGTGACCACGATGTGCTTGGCCTTGGGCACCTCGGCCCGCCGCAGCAGCTCACGCGACGTGCAGTCACCCAGGAAGGCGGCCACACCCTGACGGTTGGCCTCGTCCACCGCCGCCTGGCTGGAGTCGACCACCACGATCCGGTCCAGCTCGGCGCCGTTGCGGAGCAGGGTCGTCAGGGCGCTGCGGCCCATGGTGCCGAAGCCGAGCAGGACGGTGTGGTTGCGCATCTTCTTCCTCCAGCGCGTGTCGACGATGGCGCGACGGCCCTCGTTGGCCAGCACCTCGAGCGTGGTGCCGACCAACAGGATCAGGAACGCGATGCGCAGCGGAGTGACCAGCAGCGCGTTGAGCAGGCGCGCGTGGTTGGCCACGGGCGTGATGTCTCCGTAGCCGGTCGTCGTCACGGTCACGGTGGCGTAGTAGACGGCGTCGATGAGGCTGACCCCGTCGTTGTTCACGTTGTCCCGGTAGCTCGCGCGGTCCAGCCACACGATCAACGAGTTCAACGCGATGATGCCCAAGGCCAGCAGCGCGCGTCGGACCAGCTCGCGGAACGGGTCCGCCGCGACGGTCGGAAGCTGCACCAGCGACTGGTAGCCCCACAGCGACTCCGACGACGCGCGCGCCATGGTCAGACCGTGAGGACGGCCGACAGGGAGTCCACCCCGTCGGCGGCCAACCGCTCGCGGCCCGGCAGGAAGCCGAGCTCCATGAGAACGGCCACGTGGACGAGCTCGGCTCCCTGCTGCTTGATCAGCGCGGCGGTAGCCCCGATGGTCCCACCTGTGGCCAGCACGTCGTCGATCACCATGACGCGGGCGCCTGGCCACAGCGCGTCGGTGTGCATCGCCAGCGTCTCGTGCCCGTACTCCAGGGCGAAGCTCTGCTGCATGACCGCCCCGGGCAGTTTGCCCGGCTTGCGCACCGGGACGAACCCCGAACCCAGGCGAAGGGCGACAGGCGCCGCGAAGATGAAGCCGCGCGCCTCCATGCCGACGACGATGTCGATGGGTCCCGGTGCCAACCCGACCAACTCGTCGACCGCGGACGCGAAGCCCTCGGCGTCGGCCAGCAGCGGCGTGATGTCCTTGAAGACCACCCCGGGTTTGGGCCAGCCGGGCACGTCGCGGATGAGGGCCTGGATGCGGGCCCGACGAGCGCTCATCGCGTGTCCTTCCTGCGGTCGGCGCGGCTGGAGCGTCGCGGCTGCTGGCGTGCCTCGCGCAGTTCCTCCGGCCTGACGGTGGCCAGCGCGGTCGGGTCGATGGGCTCCCCCAGGGAACTGACCACCGGCGACGCGGCACCAACCGTCGCCGCGGCGGGCTCGGCCTCGGCGTCGCGGTGGCGGGCCTCGCGGCGTGCCAGCCGCCGCCGGTGCTCCACCATCGCCGGCTCTCGCTCCTTCAGCTGCACGAAGAAGGGGGCGGCCAGGAACAGCGAGCTGTACGCGCCGGCCACCATGCCCACGAACATGGCCAGGCCGACGTCTTTCAGCGGGCCGGTGCCCAGGATGAACACCCCAGCGATGAGGAGGGCGGCGACCGGCAGGACGCCGATGATGGTCGTGTTGATCGAACGGACCAGCACCTGGTTGATGGCGCGGTTGGAGGCCTCGGCGAAGGTCCGCTGCTGACGGGTGATCTCGAAGGTGTTGTCGCGCACCTTGTCGAAGACAACCACCGTGTCGTAGAGGGAATAGCCGAGGATCGACAGGATGGCGATGAGCGTCGCCGGGGTGAACGCGAACTGCAACAGCGCATACACCCCCACCGTCACGACGAGGTCGTGCACGAGGGCGAGGATCCCGGCCAGAGACATCTTCCAGTCGCGGAAGTAGGCCCAGATCATGAGCGAGACCAACACCAGGAAAACGACGAGCGCCACCAGGCCTTGCTGCGTGATCTGTTGACCCCACGAGGCGCCGATGAGGTTGTTGGTGACCTGGTCGGTGGCGAGCCCGGCCTTTTCGGCGAGCACGCCGGTGACCTGGTTGATTTCGGCGGCCGACAACGCCCGCGTGGCGATCTGGACCTGGTCGTCGCCGATAGTGCTGACCTTGATCTCTCCCAGGTCGGGCAGGCCGATGCCGGCGACGGTCTCGCGGTACGTGTCGATCGTCGCAGCGTCGACCCGCGTGGGCACGGTGAACTCGGAGCCGCCGGTGAAGTCGATCGACAGGTTGATGCCTCGGATCGCCACCCCCAGCACGCAGACGAGCAGGATCACCGCCGACACGAGGTACCAGCGCGAGCGCCGTCCGACGAAGTCGTAGCCGAGCTGGCCGGTGTAAAGCCTGTGCGCGAGGCCGCCGGTGCTGCTCATCAAGCCTCCTGCGGGCGGGTCGCGCGCAGGCGACGGACGGGGGACCGGCGGGGTGCGCCCATGTGGTCGGGTTCGAAGCCGGAGAACCGGCGTCCCTCGCCGAAGAACTTGGTGCGACCGAGCATCGTGACCAGCGGCTTGGTGAAGAAGAACACGATCGCGACATCGATGAGCGTGGTCAGCCCGAGCGTGAAGGCGAAGCCCTTGACCGAGCCGATCGCCAGGGCGAACAGCACCACGGCCGACAGCAGGGACACCGCGTCGGCGATCAGGATCGTCTTCCGGGACCCGACCCAGCCGACCTCGATGGCGCTGCGCAACGAGCGGCCCTCGCGAACTTCGTCCCGGATGCGCTCGAAGTAGATGATGAAGGAGTCGGCGGTGGTTCCGATCGCCACGATCGCGCCCGCGATGCCGGGCAGGTTCAGAGCGAAGCCCATGCCCTCGCCCAGCAGCACCATGATCTGGTAGGTCAGCGTCGCGGCCAGGGCCAGGGATGCGATCACGACGATGGCGAGTCCGCGGTAGTACACCAGGGAGTAGACCACCACCAGCGCCAGGCCGATGAGGCCCGCGATGATGCCGGCGCGCAGCTGCTCCCCGCCCAGCGTGGGCGAGACGTTAGAGACCTCGGAGAGGTCGAACGCCAGGGGTAGGGCGCCGTACTTGAGCACGTTGGCGAGGTCGGTGGCGCTCTGCTGAGTGAAGTTGCCTTCGATCTGCGCCCGCCCGCCGGGAATCGGTCCGCTCAGGCTGGGGTAGGTCACGACCGCACTGTCCAGGACGATGGCGAACGTGTTCTGCGGGGCAGTCCTGGTCGCCAGTTCGCCCGTCACCTGCTCGAAGACGCGGCCGGCCTCGTCGTTGAGCGACAGGGTGACGATCCAGCTCACCTGGTTCTGCGGGATGCCGGCGTCGGCGCCGGTCAACTGGTCGCCGCTGATGACCGCGGGGTACAGCAAGAACTTCGTCGTCCCCTCCCGGTCGCAGGTGATCAGGGGCTGGTCGGGAACGTCAGGGAACGGGTCGCCGCACTGGTAGGCCTCGAAGTCGGCCTGGTCACGCGCGGTGGGCTGCCAGGCGAGCGCCTCCTCCGTGGTGAGCGGCGTGCCCGGCTCCGTCGGTCGCGGCTCGGGCGGAGGCGTGGGCAGGCCGGGCGCCGGCCGCTCGTTGACGGTGGGCGTCGCGCTGGCGTCCGGCACCGCGGACGGCGCCGGCGCGGCCGTGTCGGTCGGAGCCGGCTGCGGCACGCTCACCTGCGCCACCGCGTACACGGGCCGGAAGAACAGCTGGGCCGTCTGCCCGACCATCTCCTGCAACTGCGCCGGCGCCACATTGGGCACCGACACGGTGATCTGGTTGCTCCCCACCGTCGCGACCTCGGACTCGCCGACGCCGACCGCGTCCACGCGCTGCTGAATGATCGTGCGCGCCTGTTCGAGGCTCGCCGCGTCCACGGCCCCCTGCCCGGTGTTGGGCCGGGCGGTCAGCGTGATCGTCGTACCCCCGCGGAGGTCGAGGCCCAGCTTCGGCGACCAGGTGTTGCTCACCGCCATGATGCCGAACAGGGCGGCGACGACGCCGAAGAGGAGGATCAGGGTGCGCAGGGGACGTTGCCGGTTCCTGCTCTCGGTTGCCACGAACGACGCTCCGCTCGGGGTCAGCGCGAGGTGTTCTCGGGCTTGTCCGGACGCTCGAAACCGGTCTCCGACACGGGTGCGTCGCCCTCCCACGGCTGGTCGGCCGCCCCCGCTGTCGGCGCGGGCAGTGCACCGGGCACGCCGTCGACCGCCTCTAGGTCGACGATGTCTTCGTCGTCGTACTCGAACTCCTCTTCGGAGGCGGGCACCACGCGCATGATGGCCTGCTTGATCACCGTCATCTCGATGCCGGGGGCGATCTCGATGATGGCCTGCTTGTCCCCCATCTGGCGGATCGTGCCGAAGACGCCGGAGGTGGTCATCACGCGCGAGCCCTCGGTCAGCGAGCCCACCATCTCTTGCTGGGCCTTCTGCTTCTTCTGGGCCGGCCGGATCAGCAGGAACCAGAAGGCCACGGCCATCAGGGCCAGCATCAGGATGGTCGACAGGGTCGAGTCGTTCATCTTCTCGTCTCTCGGTGGGTGAAACGCGGGCGATCGCCGCTCCGCCAGTCGGTAAGACTACCTGCTACTCCCCGGCGTCACTGAAGAGGTCCGCCCGCGCGGCGGGAACCGTCAGCCCCAGGTGTCGCCACGCCCGCGCCGTGGCAACGCGGCCCCGCGGCGTCCGCATCAGGAAGCCCTGTCTGATCAGGTACGGCTCGGCGACCTCCTCGACGGTCTCGGTCTCCTCACCGACGCTCATCGCCAGCGTGGAGAGCCCCACCGGGCCGCCGCCGAACCGGACGCAGACCGCGTCGAGGACGGCCCGGTCGAGGCGATCCAAACCGAGCTCGTCCACTTCGTAGAGCTCCAGTGCGGACGCCGCCACCGACGGGGTGATGCGGCCCGAGGCCCGGACCAGCGCGAAGTCGCGGACGCGGCGCAGCAGCCGGTTGGCGATCCGGGGGGTGCCGCGGCTGCGCGAGGCGATCACGGTCGCCGACTCGGTGTCGACCGCGATGCCCAGCAGCGCCGCGCTGCGACGGACGATGCCGACGAGGTCGGCGGGGTCGTAATAGTCGAGCTGGCCGGTGAAGCCGAATCGGTCGCGGAGCGGGGCGGGCAGGAGGCCGGCTCGCGTGGTCGCCCCCACCAGCACGAAGCGTGGGATCTCCAAGGGGATCTCGGTGGCCCCCGGGCCCTTGCCGACGATCACGTCGACGCGGAAGTCCTCCATCGCCAGGTAGAGCATCTCCTCGGCGGGGCGGCTCATCCGGTGGATCTCGTCGAGGAAGAACACCTCGCCCTCGGAGAGGCCGGACAGGATGGCGGCGAGATCGCCTGCGTGCTGGATGGCCGGCCCCGAGCTGATCCTCAGGGGTGCGCCGAGTTCGTTGGCGATGATCATCGCCAACGTCGTCTTCCCCAGCCCGGGTGGGCCTGAAAGCAGCACGTGGTCGGGCACCGCCCCCCGGTGGTGGGCGGCCTCCAGCACGAGGCCGAGCTGGGCGCTGACCCGCGGCTGCCCCGCGAACTCGGCGAGGCTCGGCGGGCGCAGAGCCCCGTCGACGACCTGGTCGTCGGCGTGGCTGTGCGGGTCGAGGGGATCGTCGGCAAGCTTGGCCATCAACGCTCCTCTCTCGGTGCGAGCCGGCTCATCGGGCGAGGCTCCGCAGGGCGGCTCGCATCAGATCGCCGACGCCGAGCGCTGGATCGTCCTGCTTGAGGTGCGCCACACTCTCGACCGCACCGGCGGCGTCCCGGGTCGACCACCCCAGCGACTCCAGCCCGGAGGCGACCTGGTCTGCCCAGTCTCCAGCGCCCACAGCGGGGGGGCTCGCGGCGCGCGGGCCGGCCCCGAGCGCGTTCACCTTGTCTTTGAGCTCGATCACCATCTTCTGCGCACCCTTGCGGCCGATGCCGGGCACCTTCATGAGCGCGACCAGGTTCTCGGACGCGACCGCCTGGCGAAACTCCTCGGGCGGGAGGACCGACACCACGGCCTGGGCGAGCTTGGGGCCGATGCCCGAGGCCGACTGCACCAGCTCGAAGGAGTCGCGCTCGTCGGCGTCGCTGAACCCGTACAGGGTGAGGGAGTCTTCGCGGACCACCAGCGAGGTGTGCAGGGTGGCCGCTTCGCCGACGCGGACCGCCGAGACGGTCGCGGGCGTGCACAGAGCCCGGACGCCGAAGCCGGACAGGTCGAGCACGACCCACGTGCCGCCGACGGCAACGACCGTGCCCGTGAGTTGCGCGATCACGCCGGCCGCCTCTGTGCGGCACGGGCGCGGGCCAGCGCGCGGCCCTGCACCAGGTCGCGCCGAAGCTGCGCCTGCGCGATGCGGGCGATCGCCGGCGCGCGCCACAGGTGACACACGGCCAGGGCCACGGCGTCCGCGGCGTCCGCCGGCTTCGGCGGGGCGTCCAGGCCGAGGATGCGGCGCACCATGTGCCCCACCTGCGCCTTGTCGGCCCGACCGTTGCCCGTGATCGCCGCCTTGACCTCGGTGGGGGTGTGCTGGGCCACCTGCAGACCTGCGCGGGTGCCGACCAGCATCACCACTCCGGACGCCTGCGCCGTGCCGATGATCGTCGACACGTCGCGCCGGGCGAACACCCGCTCGACCGCGATCGCGTCGGGCCGGAAGTCGGCCAGGTACTGGACGAGGCTGCGTTCGAGGGTGGCCAGCCGCTGACCCGTCTCCATCTCGGACGGGGTGCGAACCACGTCGGCGAGCAGCAGCGTCGGCGTCTGCCCGGGGCCGCCTTCGATCACCCCCACACCGCAGCGCGTCAGGCCGGGGTCGATCCC
>JBKHWW010000089.1:0-28236 GCA_046566345.1 Actinomycetes bacterium | reverse complement strand
GGGCGCAGCGCTGGGGCGTCATCCACGCTCTCCTTGGTCATCTTGCCCCAAGCCCCCGCTCAAGGGAGGGGGTTTGCGGGAATGCTGCGCGCCCGCGCCCGGCCGGGAGCATGTCACGGGGCAATTCGCTGCAAGCCTGACGACTCCGGCACGGCTGACGCCGCCGTGCACAACAATGAGGCCATGACAGTGCCGTTGACCCTCAACCCTGACCGCCTGTTCCCGGCCGAGCCGCAGACGCGGGCCGTGACGCGCAAGTTGTACGAGCAGGTCAAAGACCTGCCCATCCTGTCGCCGCACGGCCACGTCCCGCCGGTCTGGATCGCCGACGACGTTCCGTTCACCGATCCCACCAACCTCCTGCTCACCCCGGATCACTATGTCAACCGGATCATGCACGGCCAGGGCGTCGATCTCGCCGACCTGGGGGTGCCGATGGGGCGCACCGATTTCGGCGCCGAGCAGGCCCGCAACGCCTGGAGGATCTTCTGTAGGCACTGGCACCTCTACCGCGGCACGCCGATGAAGTACTGGATGGAGATGGAGCTGGTCGAGATCTTCGGGGTGGACGTCCGCCCGTCGGAGGACACCGCCGACCAGATCTACGACACCATCGACGCCAAGCTGAAGACGCCCGAGTTCAGGCCCCGCGCGCTGATGGAGCGCTTCGACATCGCGTTCATCGCCACCACAGACGATCCGTGCGACAGCCTCGAGCACCACCAGAAGATTGCCGCCGACGCGTCGTTCACGCGCACCGTCGCGCCGACCTTCCGCCCCGACAAGTACCTGGAGCCGGCGCGCCCAGACTGGAACGAGTCCACCGACAAGCTGGCCGAGGTCTCCGGCGTAGACACGGGGACGTGGGCCGGATGGCTCGAAGCCATGCAGAATCGCCGCGCATTCTTCAAGGCCAACGGGGCCACCTCGACCGACCACAGCCACCCCGACCTCGACACGACGCCCCTGGAGCGGGCGGACGCCGAGAGGCTCTACGCGAAGGCGCGGGCGGGGGAGATCTCCCCCGACGAGGGCACCGCCCTACGCCGGACGATGATGTTCGAGCAGATGCGGATGGCCTCCGAGGACGGCCTGGTCATGACGGTGCACCCCGCCGTCGTCCGGAACCACCACCAGGGCACCTTCGAGAAGTTCGGCGCCGACGTGGGCGGGGACATCCCGATGGCCATCGAGGTCGTCCGCGCCTTGCAGCCCGGCCTCAACGCCTTCGGCACGCACCCCAACTTCCGGATCATTTTGTTCGGCATGGACGAGACCGTCTACAGCCGGGAGGTCGGCCCGTTGGCCGGGTTCGACCCCTCGGTCTACGTCGGTCCCCCCTGGTGGTTCATCGACGCCCCCGACGCGATCAAGCGCTGGCGCAAGGCGGTCTCCGAGTACGGCACCTTCTACAAGACGACCGGCTTCATCGACGACACCCGCGCGTTCATGTCGATCCCGGCACGCCACGACCTGTCCCGCCGCTGCGACGTGTCGCACCTGGCCGAACTGGTCGTCGAAGGACGCCTCGAGATCGACGAGGCCGAGGAGGTCGCTCACGCGTTCGTGGTCGACCTTCCTCGAAAGGCGTTCAACATCCCCGTCTGATCCAACGCAAGCGAGGGCGGCCCCGACCCCGGGGCCGCCCTCGCGGCGTCCGCAGAAGTTATCCGATCCGGGGTGCAACAAGTTGCCAGCTTGCTAGGGTTCCCACATGGTGAACGAACCGGGCACGGGGTCTGATGCCACGATCTACGACGTCGCTCGCGTCGCTGGAGTCAGCCCCTCGACCGTGTCTCGAGCCTTCTCACGGCCGGGCCGCGTCAGCGCCCAGACCGCCGAACGGATCCGGCAGGTAGCCGAAGAGCTCGGCTATCGCAGCCGCGAAGTCGCCCGGGCTTCGGCGAAGAGCACCACGAAGGTGCTCGGGCTGGCCGTGGCCGACATCACCAACCCCTTCAACTTCCGCGTCATCCGCGGCTGTCAGGCCGCCGC
Source organism: Actinomycetes bacterium (assembly GCA_046566345.1). Classification (GTDB taxonomy): domain Bacteria; phylum Actinomycetota; class Actinomycetes; order Propionibacteriales; family Propionibacteriaceae; genus Propioniciclava. Next base: position 26,241 of record JBKHWW010000089.1, on the reverse strand, counting down.
GGCCGAGGCCGGCTTCGTGGTGACGCTGAACGACTCCCAGGAGTCCGAGGTGCTCGAGCGCGAGATGCTGCGCCGCTCGCTGCCGCTGCTGGACGGGCTCATCATCGCCAGCTCGCGGCTGTCCGACACCGAGCTGCGCACCGTCGCGAAGTCGCTGCCGGTCGTGATCCTCAACCGGCGTGTCTCCGGCCTGCACTGCATCGTGCCCGACATGGCGCATGGCATCCGCAAGGCGGCCGAGCACCTCATCGCCCTGGGCCACCGCAACATCACGTACTTGGCCGGGCCAGAGGCGTCCTGGGCGGACGGCATGCGCTGGCGGGCCTTGCGCGACTCTGCCAAGGAGCTCGGCTTCACCGAGCACCGCGTCGGGCCGTTCGCGCCCACCCTTCAGGGCGGCCGCGGCGCCGCCGAGGTCATCGCCGCCCGCCGGCTCAAGGCCGTCGTTTGCTTCAACGATCTGATGGCCATCGGCCTCATTCAGGGACTTTCCGAGCGCGGCATCAAGGTGCCCGACAACGTCAGTGTGATCGGCTTCGACAACATCTTCGCGTCCGCCCTGATCACGCCCGGCCTCACCACCATCGCGGCCCCGCTGACGATGTTGGGCGACTCGGCGGTGCGCCACATCGTGTCGACGCTGACCGGCCACAAGTCGGCGGACGCCTCACCCGTGCTCGTGCCCGTGCGCCTCATCGTCCGGCACAGCACCGGCCCGGCCTGACGGCCGGGCCGGGTTCTGCCTCACTCCGTTTCGAGGGGCCGGGTCAGCCGGCCGGGCGGTAGCGGTAGAGCACCTCGCCGGCGTTCTCCTGAACGAAGGTGTCCGGGTCGCCCTTCCAGGCCTCGATGTCGACGTCGTCGGGGTTCAGGTACCCCAGGTTGACCTGCCTGCAGACCTCCTCTGGGATCTGCGTGCACAGCGTCACCTTGATGCGGTTGGTCTCGACCCCCGTTTCGGGGTCGTAGCTGCCGGCGCCCCGCACGTGGGTGGAGTGAGCGAGCACGCCCTTGGGGACCGCGGAGTACTTGTCCCACTGCTTGGTGAAGTACTCGATCGAGTGGTAACCGATGTCGTAGATCTCCTTGTGCTGCTCGGACACCTCGGTGACGTGCGGCGCGTAGATGACAACCTCGCCCCCGTCGGCCATGGCCGGCTGCATCTTGTAACAGCCCTTGGCGGCAGTCCAGATGTCGTCGTAGCGGGTCGGCATCATGGCCAGCACCCTCGTGAACTGCTTGTCGACGTAGACCACGTGCGATTCGGAGGCCACCTTCGCCGCTTCGGCCCAGCTGTCCTCGGTCGTACCGAAAGCGACCGACTCGATCTCGCCCGTCCCTGACTCCACGACCAAGCACAACCCGAGCCGCCAGCCCTGGATCATGGCGGAGCCGGCGTCCACGATGGCGCGCACCGGGGTGATGCCCGGGGTGCCGATCATGTCCTCGACGCCGATCAGGGCGCCCACCCAGTGGGAGAGGTCGATGGCGTCGTGGGTCGAACAGCCGGGGATGAAGTACTTGTTGCCGCCGGAGATGCCGATGACTTCGTGCGGGAACACCGGCCCGATGACCAGGTTGATGTCGGCCTCGGCGACGTAGCGGTTCATCTCGACCACCACGGCTTCGCGCATGGACCCGTTGGACAGCGCGTGCACCTCATCCGCCGTGAGCGTGCCGAGGGTGACGATCTTGTCGTGGTCGAGGAACTCGTGGTTGACCACCTTCATGCCCGGGTAGGTACTCTCCAGCGTGCTTCCGGCGGGGACGCCGAACCAGCGGTCGATCTCGTCGGGCTCCATATAAGAGTGCGTGCCCAACGCGATCACACAGGTGAGGGAGCCGACCCGCTCGATGAGGTGAGTGTGGACCGTCCGCACCAGCAGCGGCAACGGGCAACTGCGCGTGCCGTCGGGAACAACGAGGACGACGTTCTTGCCGTCGAAGTCGACGCCCGCAAAATTCCGCTGCACGAAGGCGTCCAGGTCGGCGTCCGACACGTGCTGGTGGGGGCCACCGATGGTGTCGACCGGGATAGTGGTGGGCTGAGTCACGGCGTCCTCCTCGAGTGGCCTTTGCAGGTGCAGCATAAGCGAGGGTCCCGCGCCCGGCGCAGGATTCGCGCGTTTGCCCGGCGTCGCCCAGCGGGACGCCCTAGGCTCGGGGCGTCCCGTAGCTACTGAGAAAGGCCCGATGTCGTGACTCGTCGACTCAACCGCGCTGAGGACGGACGTCCTGCTGCCCCCGTCAGGATCGTCCACCTCGGGCTGGGCAACTTCTTCCGTGCCCACCAGGCGATGTACACCGACCGGGCGCCGGACGCCGACCAGTGGGGCATCGCCGCCTTCACCGGTCGCTCGCTCGGTGTCGTCCCGACCATGCAGGAGCAGGACAACCTGTACACGCTCATCGTGCAGAACCCCGAGGGCAACGAGTACCAGGTGATCAGCTCGCTGTCGGCGACGCACTCGGGGACCGACGTGGCGCAGCTGTTGGAGTACTTCCGCTCACCCGAGCTCGCGATCGTCACCTCCACGATCACCGAGGCCGGCTACCTGCCCAAGGCCGGTGGCGGGCTGGACGCCGCCAACCCGGCCGTGCAGGCCGACATCACGGCCATCAAGGCGGGCAACCTCACCGGCGTCACGACGGCCCCCGGCAAGTTCGCCGCCGGTCTGCTGGTGCGCCGCGAGGCCGGCGCCGGGGCGATCACGTTCTGCCCCTGCGACAACGTCCCCGACAACGGTGAGATGGTCGCGCACGTCGTCCGCGACATGGCAGCTCTGGTCGACCCCACTCTCGCCGAATGGGTCGAGGCGAACGTCGGCTTCGCCACCACCATGGTCGACCGGATCACCCCGTCGATCTCCGACGAGGCGGTGCAGGCGCTCGCCGACGACAAGGACATCGAGGACCCGGCCGCCGTGGCGACCGAGCCCTTCACCGAATGGGTCCTCGCCGGAGACTTCAAGGGGGGCCGTCCCGCGTGGGATGCCGCGGGCGCCACGTTCGTCGACGACATCACCCCCCACGAGCTGCGCAAGCTGTGGCTGCTCAACGGCTCGCACTCGCTGATGGCCTACGCGGCCACGATCGTCGGTCGCCCGACGGTCTACGAGGCGATCTCCGACCCGGTCGTGGCCGGCTGGGTCAACGACTGGTGGGACGTGGCGGCCAAGCATCTGCCGCTGCCCGCCCACGAGGTCGCCGAGTATCGGACCGCCCTGCTGGAGCGGTTCGGGAATCCGCGCATGCAGGACCAGCTCTCGCGGATCGCGGCTGACGGATCGGTGAAGATCCCGATCCGGATCGTGCCGGCCCTCAAAGCCGAACGTGCCGCCGGCGGCGAGCCGATCGGTGCGGAGCGTGCGGTCGCGGCGTGGACGCTGCACCTGCGCGGGGTGGGCGCGCCGTTCCAGGACGCCCGCGGCGAGGCCGTCAAGGCGCTCGGGGAGGGCACCCTGGAGGAGTTGGTGGCCCGGGTCTGCGACTACCTCGAGATCGACGACGCCGGCGCCCGGGCGTCCGTTCTGTCGCTGGCAGAGGAGTTGCAGGCGCAGGCCGCGTGAGGCCCGGTTCCGGCTCAGTCCTCGATCCGGAACCCCAGCCTGAGCGTCACCTGGTAGTGCTTGACCTGGCCCTCGGCGAGGTGGCCGCGCACGCTGGCCACCTCGAACCAGTCCAGGTTCCGCAGGGTCTTGGAAGCCCTTGCGACCGCGCTGGTGATGGCGTCCTCGATGGAGGTCGTCGAGGTGCCGACGATCTCGCTGATTCCGTACACGTGCTCGCTCATGGTGGAGCCCTTCCCTCGGGTGCCCGCATTCTCGTGGGCCCGCGGCCGCGCGACATGGGGGCCGCGGGCGACCCGGGAGCGCAGCCCGCCGGCGTGCGGCGTCAGTGAAGCAGCTCGGGCACCTCGCCGCCGCGGCGGGCGGCCGGCTCCGTTGTGTCGGTCAGGGCGGGGGCGAGCGCGCTCGCAGACCCGAGGAGCGTCACCGCACGCCAGACTCCGAGCACGACCACGAACAGCGCGGCCGCACCGAAGGCGTCCAGCACCGAATGCTGCTTCAGGAAGCACGTCGAGGCGGCGATGAGGAGCATCAGCGCGAACGAGCCCCAGCGCACCCACGCCGCCCGGACGTAGCGGCTGGTGGCCAGGCAGTACGCCACCACGATGGAGCTGTACACATGCAGGCTGGGGAAGACGTTCGAGGGGTCGTCGAACCCCTGTAGGGCGACCACCACGTCGGTGAGGACGCCCGGCCGGGGGTAGGCGTCGGGGCGCAGCGACTGGGTGGTCGGCCACAGCGTGTAGCCGACCAGGCACACGGTCATGCCGACGATGAGCAGGAACGCCAACCGTGGGATCTCCGCGACGCGCTTCCAGTCCTTGACGTAGAGCCAGGCCACGAAGCCGATCAGGTAGGGGAACCAGGCGACGTAGCCGAGGATCCAGCGCTCGTCGAACGGGACGAGCGCGTCCAGCGGGCTGCGCACGTCGATCATGGTCTCGGCGGGGCGACCCTCAAGGAGGAAGTACCAGCCGAGGAACACCGGGATGTACAGCAGCGGCGCCAGGCGCCTGGCGCTCAGCGTTGCCACGTCACCCTCCCCGCCCAGACGGTCAGATCCACCGGGTCGGGCAGGTCGAGCCCGTGGTAGGGGTTGTTGCGAGACCGGGACGCCGTGATCGACCGGTCCACGGTCGAGCGCCTTGAGGGGTCGACCAGGACGAGATTGGCCGGCTCACCCACCCCCAGCGGACGTCCCTGGTGCGGGAGGCGCCCAATGCGGGCCGGCGCGGCAGACATCCGCTCGACGAGCGTCGGCCAGTCCATCCGCCCCGTGTTCACCATGACTTCGACCACCACTGACAGGGCCTGCTCCAGACCGAGCATGCCGGGGGAGGCCACGTCGAAGGGGTGGTCCTTGTCCTCCTGGGTGTGCGGAGCGTGGTCTGTGCCGACGATGTCGATGGTGCCGTCGGCCAGCGCCTCGCGCAGGGCCTCGATGTGCTCGGAGGTGCGCAGTGGCGGATTCACCTTGAACGTGGTGTCGAAGCTCTCCACGTGCGGGGTGTCCAGGAGCAGGTGATGGGGCGTCACTTCGGCGGTGACCGGCGCCCCGCGCTTCTTGGCCCACCGGATCACGTCGACGGACTCGGCGGTGGAGATGTGGCAGGCGTGGTAGCGGCCGCCGGTGAACTCCGCCAACTGCACGTCGCGGGCGATGATCGTCGACTCGGCGACCGAGGGCCAGCCCGGCAGGCCGAGGCGTCCGGAGATCTCAGACTCGTGGCAGCAGGCTCCCGGGCCGGCCAGGCGGGGATCCTGCGCGTGCTGGGCGAGGACGCCGTCGTAGGGCTTCAGGTAGGTCAGGGCCCGGCGCATGATCAGCGAGTCGTGCACGCACGAGCCGTCGTCGGAGAACACCCGGACGCCCTGAGCGGCCATCAGACCCAGCTCGGCCAGCTCGGCCCCTTCGCGACCCTTGGTGACCGCGCCGATCGGGACCACCTCGCAGTGGCCGTCCCGGCGACCGAGCGCGGCGACGTGCTGGGCGGCCTCGGCCGTGTCGGTGGCCGGAGCGAGGTTCGGCATGGCGAACACCGCCGTGAAACCCCCGCGCGCTGCGGCGAGGGTGCCGGACGCCACGGTCTCGGCGTCCTCACGCCCCGGTTCGCGGAGGTGCGTGTGCAGATCCACCAGGCCAGGAAGCGCCAGCAGCCCGGAGGCGTCGATACGGTCCGCGTCGCCGGGGGCGTCCGCCATGTCGACGAAACGGCCGTCGCGCACCGCGAGATCCCCCAGCGAGCCGTCGGCGAATCGCACCCCGGTGACGACGAGCGCGCCGCCCCGACCCAGTCGCGCCGTCATCGCGCATCTCCTTCCCCACCGAGGAGGTGGTACAGCACGCTCATCCGGACGGCCACGCCGGCGGACACCTGATCCAGCACGCGGGAGGCGGCGGCGTCCGCGGCCTCGCTGGAGATCTCGACGCCCCGATTCATCGGGCCTGGGTGCATGATCGCGGCCGTGGGCTTGAGCCGGGTGAGTCGATCGGCGGTCAGCCCGAACCCTGTGGAGTACTCGCGTGCGGTCGGGAAGAACCCGCCCGACATCCGCTCCCGCTGGACGCGCAGCATCATCACCACGTCGGCCGAGCCGAGGACGCCGTCCAGGTCGTGGGTCACGTCGACGCCCCAGGTCTCGACGCCGCTCGGAAGCAGGGTCGGGGGAGCCACCAGGGTGACCTGGCCGCCCAGGGTGCGCTGGAGCAGCACGTTGCTCCGGACCACGCGGCTGTGCAGCAGGTCACCGACGATCGCGATCCGCTTGCCCTCGAAGGTGTCGGCCGTCCGCTGCTCACGGAAGTGCTGGCGCATGGTGTAGGCGTCCAGGAGGGCCTGGGTGGGGTGCTCGTGCTGGCCGTCCCCGGCGTTCACGACGTGAGCGCGCACCCAGCCGGCGGCTTGGGCCACCGCGCCGGAGCTAGCGTGCCGAACCACGAAGCAGTCCACGCCCATCGCGTCGAGGGTGAGCATCGTGTCGCGCAGCGACTCGCCCTTGCTCACCGAGCTGCCCTTACCGGAGACGTTGATGGTGTCGGCGCTCATCCACTTGCCGGCGATCTCGAAGGACGTTCGGGTGCGGGTGGAGTCCTCGAAGAACATGTTGACCACGGTCCGGCCGCGGAGGGCGGGCAGCTTCTTGATCGGGCGCCGCTGCACCTCGTGCATCTCCTCGGCCACGTCGAGGAGGGACAACACCTCGGCACGCGACAGGTCGGCGGCGCTGAGCAGGTGGCGCATTAGGCCTCCCGCTGCTGGCTCAGGCTGACCTGGTCTTCGCCGTCGATCTCGGCCAGGGCGACGCGGACGTGCTCCGACGTACTCGTCGGCAGGTCTTTGCCGACGTGGTCGGCCTGAATCGGCAGCTCTCGGTGGCCCCGGTCGATGAGGACGGCCAGCCTGATCGCCTTCGGCCGGCCGAGGTCTTTCAACGCGTCCATGGCGGCCGCGATCGTCCGGCCCGAGTAGAGCACGTCGTCGACGAGCACGACGGTTGCGCCGTCGAGGACGACCGGGACACGCGTCGGGCCGACGGGACGCGTGGGGTGCCTGCGCAGGTCGTCGCGGTACATGGTGATGTCGAGTTCCCCGACCGGCACGGTGACGCCCTCGGCGTCTGTGATCAGCGCGGCCAGCCGGTGGGCCAGAGGGACGCCGCGGGTGCGAATGCCCAGCAGGACCAGACCGCCAGGCCCCTTGTTCGCCTCGAGCACCTGGTGCGCGATGCGCTTCAGCGCCCGGCCCATGTCCTCTCGGTCCCACACCACCCGGGCTCCGCCGTCTGCTGACACCAACTCGCCTCCCGCCTCGCTCGGGCAGTCAATGTACCGCAGATGTCCGCTAGCATTCCGACCATGCCGCAACCAGCCCTGATCCCCGTCTTCGAGACACTCCCCGGGTGGCCCGAGGTCGTCGAACCCGGCCTCTTCGACACGCTGGCCCTCATCGTCGGATGGCCCGTCGGGATCGCTGCGGTCATCACGCTGGCCGCGCTGGGGCCCGCGTGGTTCCGTCGGTCGCAGGGCGCTTCGCGCGAGGTTGAGCGGGCCTCCTAGCTCGCTGCCGCGGCCTCCGCTCATCGGCCCGCGCCCACCGGCTCGAACGACGCGGCCGCACGTTCGAGCTGGTTGAACGTCAGAGCGTCGTCGCGCATGGGTCGCTCGCCTTGGGGCCAGGCCTCCATCCTGACGACCACGCCTTCGTCTTGGAAGACCAAGACCCGGTGCGGAAAGAGGCTGCCGCTTCGCCTGTCACGCCACTCGACCGCGATCGCCGGCTCCCCCCGGACCACCAGGTCCCGCCAGTCGTCGACGATGACACCGCGGCCCTCCTCGACCTCGACGAACGCCGCCATGTCCTCCGCCCCTTGGGGCGAGGCGATCGCCGACTCGGTCACCGTGAACGCGTCGTAGTCGACGACGAGAGCGTCGACATCCGACCGCGTCACGGGGGCCTCGCCGGCGTCCAGCCGGATGGGCCGGTCGGCGGGCAGCTGGGCGGTGAAGCCGAGTTCGTCGCCGATCTGCGCAGCGCGCTGGCGCAAGGGAAGGGAGGCGTCCGTGATGTCGGACATCACGGAAACGACGCCGTGGCCGCAGAGGAGGGTGACCACCACGGCGACCGTGCCCAGCAGCCGTCGGCGGCGGGACCGAGCATGGATCGCCAGCGCCACGAGCAGGGCGGTCGCGACGACGATCGTGGCGACGCGCGCGGCTGCCCAGACGGTGGGGAGCGCCCAGAAGTAGCTCGAGTACCACCACACGGCGAGCGCGGCCAGCGTCGAGAGGGCCACCGCCCACTGGAGCGACGCTCCTAGCCGTGCTCGCGGTCCGGGCGGCGTGCCGTCGGGCCACACGCGCGGCCAACGCCTGGCGGCCACGTCCTCGACCCACCCGACCGCGAAGACCATCGCGCCCACGAACAGCAGGTCGAGCAGGAAGACCGTCCACCCGTCGTTGAGCAGCCAGGGGACGGACCGGACCAGCACCGGGTTCGCCGACCACACGTCGACGACGGCGTGGGCGCACAACACCAGCAGGTAGTGCCACAGGTAGATGGTGAGCGCCCGGTTGCTCGTGAGCGTCACGACCGGGTCCAGGAACGCGAGCGACTTCGGAAGGCGCTGCCAGGAGGGCGAGACGCGCAAGAGCAGGGCGCTGAAGCCGAGGGACCACAGCGCCTGTCCGAGAGGGAAGTCGTTCATGTCCAGGACGCCGCCGCCCAGGTTCGCCAGGGCCCATGCCATGCCGAGCGCCATCGCCACCAAGCCGAGCAGCACCACCACCCGAAGCCGGACCCGCTGCAGCAGGCCGAGTCGATGCGAGAAGCCCAGCAGCCAGTAGGATGCGTAGGTAGAAAAGTCCGTGACGGGGCTCGCCGCCCAAAACGGCAGGTCGACGCCCCCCGCGTTGAGGACGACCGAGATGAGCAGCGGCGCCGCCATCGTGAGTCGTGGCGCGCGGCGGAAGGCCCTCAGCAGCAGCGGCGAGACCAGCAGGAGCCAGAAGTAGGTCCGGATGTACCACAGGATCACCTGGACCACCTCGGCCCAGTCGGTGTCGAACACACCGAAGAAACCCAGTTCCTCGGGGACGGGCGGCACGCCGACGGGCAGGAACCACAGAGCGAGTGCCCCCCAACCGACACCGTCGGCCAGGGGGTCCCAGCCCGCGAGGAAGATCAGGGTGAGCGCGGCGGCGCTGTACACCCACAGCGGCAGCAGCAGCCGGCGGGACCTGGCGAGCAGGACGTCTGCCGCGGGGCGGCCGAGCAGCGACTTGGCCGTGAGGGAGCCGGCAACGGCGAACATCACGCCCATCGCCGGGAACGCCCAGGACAGCCACGCCAGCCCGAGCGCGTGGTAGGCCACCACCCGGAGCAGGGCGAGCGAGCGGAGTAGGTCCAGGTACCGGTCCCGTCCGGGCACGAGGGTGGGGGACGCCGTCCCAGGCTCGGCGCCCGGCGCGCCGGCAGCCACGGGGGCAGCCGTCCTCTCGCCGATGCGAGCCTCCACGCGGTGGTCCTCTCCCCTGGTCACGCCCCGCGGCAGCTCGTCGCCCGCGTCGGGGAGTTCGCCGAGGTGCGCGTGCTGGTCTTGCCCTCAAGTGGTGCGGCGAACAGTGTAGCCGTGTCCGCGGGCCCCGGTCCCCGCCGCCTGCCCGCCCGACACTCCTCGGTCAGCCGAAGCGGGCGACCCAGGGGTCGGTGACGATATGGGAGACGGTGCTGGCGAGGCGGACGCCGGCGTCCGACGCGGCTGCGTGCAGGGCGGCCTCGGCGCGGGGAAGCCACGTCCATTCCGCCGCCCAGTGCGGCACGTCGATCAGCGTCGGGGCGTCGTCGTGGGCGAGGAAGTCCTGAGCGGGGTGGTGGCGCAGGTCGCCGGTGACGTAGCAGTCGACGCCGGCCGCGCGGGCGGCGTCCAGCATGGAGTCGCCGGCGCCGCCCAGGACGGCCACCGTGCTGACCAGGCGGTGGGGGTCCCCACCCAGCCGGACGCCTCCGGCCGTGGTCGGCACGCCTGCCGCAAGACGGTGTGCCAGGCGCGTCGCAGGCAGCGGTTCGGGGAGGCGTCCCACCCGACCCAGGCCGCGTGTCGAGCCCAGCGGGGCCAGTTCTAAGACGTCGAACGCCGGCTCCTCGTACGGGTGCGCCGCCCGGAGGGCGGCGACGACAGCCCCCCGGCGGGACCGGGGGAGCACCATCTCGACTCGGGTCTCGGGGACGCGCTCGACCGCGCCCACCGCGCCGACGAAGGGGTGCGCGCCCGCAAGCGGTCGGAACTGGCCGGTGCCGACGCCGCTGAACGCGCACGAATCGTAGTCGCCGATGTGGCCCGCGCCGGCGGCGCCCAGGGCCGCGATGACGGCGTCCGCGTGCTCGTGGGGCACGAACGTGACGACCTTGTCCAGCTCCGGGCCGGGAGCTGGGCGGAGGGGGCTGACCTCGACCAGGCCGAGCACGGCCGCGAGGGCGTCGTTGACGCCGTCTTCTGCGGCATCCGCGTTGGTGTGCGCGCTGAAGACCGCGATGCCGCGGCGAATCAGCTCGATCAGGAGGCGCCCCTTGGGTTGGTCCGCCCGGACGGAGTGGACGCCGCGAAGGAGGAGCGGGTGGTGACTCACGACGAGCTGGGCGCCCAGTTGCACCGCCTGCGCGACTACGGCGTCGGTGACGTCGACCGCGAACAGCACGTGCTCGACGCGATCCGCCGGGTCGCCGACCGAGAGGCCGACGCGGTCCCACTCTTCGGCCAGGGCGGGCGGGTAGCGGGACTCGAACCAGCCGACGATGTCGCGAACCGTGGTCATGGCCGCGAGCCTAGCGACCCCTCAGGGCTCGGGGACCTCGAGCGGTTCGACGGCCTCCGGCTCGACCGCGTGCGGCTGGAGGGCACCGGAGGCGACCTCTTCGGCCCAGTGGCAGGCGACCCGGTGGGTGGCGGGCAGGCCGTCGATCGCCGCCACCCGCAGCTCGGGCCGCTCGGTCGTACACCGGGTCGGTTGCGCCCACGGGCAGCGCGTGTGGAAGCGGCAGCCTGACGGCGGATTCGCCGGGCTGGGCAGGTCCCCCGATAGCAGGATGCGCTCCCGGGTGTCCTCGACGAGCGGGTCGGGGACGGGGATCGCCGACAGTAGCGACCGCGTGTAGGGGTGCAGCGGCAGCGCATAGAGCTCGTCGGCGTCCGCCTCCTCGACCAGCGCGCCGAGGTACATCACCCCGATCCGGTCGCTGATGTGCCGCACGACGGCGAGGTCGTGGGCGATCACCAGGTAGGTCAGCCCGAACTCGTCCTGCAGGTCCTCGAGCAGGTTGATCACCTGCGCCCGCACCGACACGTCCAGAGCGCTGACCGGCTCGTCGGCCACGATGAGCTGCGGGTCGACTGAGAGCGCCCTCGCGATGCCGACGCGCTGGCGCTGCCCTCCCGAGAACTCGTGCGGGTATTTCCCCAGGGCGGCGGGCGGCAGGCCCACCGCGGCCAGCAGGTCGACGAGCCGCTGGCGGGCGTCCGCTCGGCTCTGCGTGAGGCCGTGCGCCTGCATGCCCTCGAGCAGCAGCTGTTCGACGGTTTGGCGCGGGTCGAGGCTGCCCAGCGGATCCTGAAAGACCATCTGCATGTGACGCCGCTGGGTCCGCAGGGCCTCGCCGCGGAGGCTGCCGAGGTCGGTGCCCGCGAACAGGACCGTGCCCTCCGTGGCCTCCTCCAACTGAAGCAGCGCCCGTCCGAAGGTGGACTTGCCGCAGCCCGACTCTCCGACGAGCCCGTAGGTCTCGCCGCGGCGGATCTGCAGGTCCATCCCGTCCACGGCGTACACGTGCCCCACGGTGCGGTCGAACACCAGGCCGCGCTTGATGGGGAAGTGCACCTTGAGGCCACGGACGTCGACGAGGACGTCGGTCTGGGGTGGGGCGGCGGTCATCTCGACTCCTCCTTCACGACGTCGCGGGGGTCGACGGTGAGCGGGTGGTGACACCGCAGCAGCCGGACGCCGCCCGGGTCTTGGGCGTCGGGGATCAACTCGGGGGTGGTCTGTCGGCAGGCGGTGACCTCGTTGTGGCACCGGGGGGCGAAGGCGCAGCCCGCGGTCCACGGGATGTTGTCGGCCACGGATCCCGGGATCGGGAACAGGCGGCTCGTGCGAGGAGAGTCCAGCCGGGGGATGGAACCCAGGAGACCGCCGGTGTAGGGGTGCCGTGGCTCGGCGAACAAGGGGTGCCGGTCTGCCCGCTCGACGATGCGCCCGGCGTAGAGCACGTTCACCTCGTCGCACATGCCTGCGACCACCCCGAGGTCGTGGGTGATCATGATCAAGGCGGTCCCGGACTGTTCGACCAACTCTCGCAGGAGCGCCAGGATCTGCGCCTGGATGGTGACATCGAGGGCAGTGGTCGGCTCGTCGGCGATGAGGAGCCGGGGTCGGCAGGCGAGAGCCATCGCGATCAGCGCGCGCTGGCGCATCCCGCCGGAAAGCTGGTGCGGGTACTCCCTCAGGCGCCGTGTCGGGTCGGGGATGCCGACGCGCTCGAGCATGGCGGCGGCCTCGCGCTGAGCGACGGGCCTCTTCTCGCCACGGTGGCGCTCGATCACCTCGGCCACCTGCACTCCGATGGGTACGACGGGGTTCAGGGAGGACAAAGGGTCCTGGAAGATCATCGCCAACTCGGCCCCGCGCCTGTCGCGCATGGCGGCGTCCGACAGGCTGGTGAGTTCGGTGCCGGCGAAGCGGACGCTACCGCTGACCCGGTTACCCCGCCGGGGGAGCAACCGCATGATCGCCAGGGAGGTCACCGACTTGCCGCACCCGGACTCGCCGACCAGCCCGACCACCTGACCAGGGTCGACGGTGAAGCCGATGCCGTCGACGGCGGTGAAGGGATCGCCCCCCTGAGCGGTGAAGGTGACGGTGAGGTCGGAGACCTCCAGTAGGGGATCGGTCACGGCCGTCACCTCCGTGACTTGGGGTCGAGGGATTCGCGCAGCGACTCGCCGACCAGGGTAAACCCGAGTGCCACGACGATGATGCACAGCGCGGGGTAGACCGCCAGGTGGGGGTGCGAGTCGAAGTATGGCTGCGCGCTGCCCAGCATCTGGCCCCACTCGGGGGCACGGTCATCGGGGTTGCCGAGCCCCAGGAACGACAGCGCGGCGGCGTCGATGATCGAGGTGGCGAGCACTAGGGTCGCCTGGACGATGACCGGGCCCATGGCGTTGGGCAGCATGTGCCGAAAGATGATGGGGCCGCGCCTCACCCCGAGGGCACGTGCCGCCAGAACGTGGTCGCTGTGGCGTTGGGCCAGCATCGAGCCGCGGAGCAGGCGGGCGAACACCGGCACCTGGATGATGGCGATGGCCAGGATCACCGTCCACTGGGACGGCGACCTGAACATCGCCGCGATGGTGAACGCCATCAGCAGCGATGGGATGGACAACAGAACGTCGACGATGCGCATCACCACCGAGTCCACCCACCCCCCGAAGGCGCCGGCTAGGGTGCCCAGCACCATGCCGCCCAGAAGCCCTCCCAAGGTCGCGCAGACGCCCACGATCAGCGTCTGTTGCGCGCCGACCAACAGCCGGGACAGGAGGTCGCGACCGAGGTGATCGGCGCCGAGCGGGTGCCCAGGCTGGGGGCCGGGCACGGGGTTAGTCTGACGGTTCACCTGCTCGATCAGGACGCGGGTGGCCGGGTCGAACGGTGCGATCCACGGCGCGATGAGGGCGAGCACGACGAAGGCGACCACGATGGCGGCGCCGATGAGGAACACCCAATCGCGCCGCAGGCGACGCCACGCGCTCTGCCAGAGGCTGACCCCCTCGCCCGCGGACACCCTTCCGGCGTCGGCGACTTGGGCCGCCGAGGAGGCGAGCGTGTCGATGCGCTGCTTTCTGCGGGCCGGGGTGAGGGGCAGGGTCGCGTCGTCGGTCATCTTTGCCCCCTCACCGGACGCGCACGCGCGGGTCGATGGCGGCGTAGGCGATGTCGACGACCATGTTGACCACGATGTAGATGAGCGCAGCCATCATGATCAGCACCTGCAGCACCGGGTAGTCCCGGGTCTCGAAGCCGTAGGCCAGCGCGTGGCCGACGCCCCGGAAGGTGAAGACCCGCTCGGTGAGGACGGCGCCCGCGAGCAGGGCGCCGGTCTGGAGGCCGATCGTGGTCACCACAGGGATGAGCGCGTTGCGGAGCACGTGCCGCGCGCGAATCGTGGAGGCCCGCAGGCCCTTGGCCTGGGCCGTGCGCACGTAGTCCTCGTCGAGGACCTCAAGTACGGAAGCGCGGGTGATGCGGAGCAACACGGCGAAGGGGATCGAGCTCAGCGCGAGCGCGGGCAGGATCAGGTGGCGCAGGGCGTCCCAGGCGGCATCCCATTCGCGGGTCAGCAGCCCGTCGAGCACGTACAGACCGGTCACGTGGGTCGCGTTGATGCCGACGGACTGGCGTCCGGACGGCGGCAGCCACCCCAACTCGATCGCGAAGACGTACTTGAGGGCGAACGCGAGAAAGAACACCGGGACCGCGATGCCGACCAGTGAGAACAAGACCGAGCCGGTGTCGAGGTATGTGCCGTGCCGGCGGGCGGCAAGGTAGCCCAGCGGAATCGCGGTGACGAGCGCCAGCGTGAGCGCGAAGAAGGACAACTCGATGGTGGCCGGGAAGCGGCTGACGAAGATCTCGAGGGCGTCGCGGCCGGGCAGGACGCCGATGGACGTGCCGAACTCGCCGTTGACAGCCCGTTGCAGAAAGAGCCCGTACTGAACCCAGACGGGCTGGTCGAGGCCCAGCGCCTTCTCGAGGGCGATCAGGTCTTCTGTGCTGCCCCGCTCGCCGATCAGCGCCGACACCGGCCCGCCCGGCAGCGATCTGAGCCAGGCGAACAGCAGCACGCTGAGAACGAACAGGGTGAGAACCGCCTGCACGAGCCGGCGGGCGATGTATCTACTCAACGCGGTTGCCTCACTGGGCCGGACGCGGCGGGGGCCGTGGACCACACGGCCCCCGCTGTGCCCTTAGCCCTCGATCGTGACCTTGGAGAAGTCCTCGGCCGCCAGCGGGCTGGGGACCAGCCCCTTCACCTTCGACGAGACGACCAGGGCCGGCGGGCTGTGCGAGATCGGGAGGCTGGGCACGTACTCCTCGGCGATCTTCCTGTTCAGCTCGGACACCATCTGCTCACGCTTGGCGGGATCCGGCTCGGAGTCGGCCGCGACCAAGGCGGCGGTCAGCTCCGCCGCGAACGGGTAGTTCTGGGTGGCGAACTGGTTGTCCTGCTTGGTGAAGAACGTGCCGATGAAGTTGTCGGCCGAGTCGTAGTCGCCGGTCCAGCCGAGCAGGAAGGCCGGGGCCTCGCTCTTGTTCGTGCCGTCCAGATAGCCGCCGTTCCAGGGCTTGGAGACCGGGGTCACCTTGACGCCGACCGCCTCCCAGTCGCTGCGAATCGCCTCGTAGATCGCGGCCGGGTCGGGCATGTACGGCCGGGTCACCTCGGTGGGCTGCCAGAACTCGATCTCGAGGTTCGCGTGGCCTGCGTCGGCCAGGAGTGCCTTGGCCTTCTCCGGGTCGTGCGGGTAGGGCTGCAGGCTGGTGTTGTACCCCGAGACGGCCTTCGGGAAGAACTGGCTGGCGGGTTCGGCGCCCTCGGGCAGTTGCGACCGGACCAGTTGCTCGCGGTTGATGGCATACGAGAGGGCCTGCCGGACCCGCAAGTCCTTCAGCGCTTCGTTCTTGGTCGCGTTCAGGCCGACGTAGAGGACGTTGAAGGCGGGGCGGATGGCGACCTCGTTACCGCCGTCTTCGAGCGCCTTCCAGTCGACGGGGTTAGGGAGGTCGTAGCCGTGGATCGTGCCGGCCTGCAGCTCCTGGCGGCGGGTCGACTCGTCGGGGATCGTGCGAACGACCATCTTGGCCACGCCCGCCTTCTCACCCCAATAATCCTCGTTGCGGTTGAGGGTGACTTCGCCCTTCGCGTCGTCGTATCCGCCGAAGGTGAAGGGCCCGGTCCCGGTCGGGTGCTTGAGCGCGTACTCGGGGTACACGAACCCGCTGCCCTGGGCGACAACGTTGCTGGCGTCGTACTGCTCCATCGCGCTGGGGCTGTGGATGGAGTACGCGTTGTGAGCCAGGATGGCCGGGAACTTCGAGGTGTACCGGGTGAGCTTGATGGTGGCGGTCATCGGTTCGGTCGCGGTGCAGCCTCCGTAGAGGGTGTCCTTGCCGTCTCCGTTGAAGCCGCCCCAGTTGTTGGCCCAGTAGTAGGCGACCGCGGTGCTCTGGGCCGGGCCCTTGAGGTTGTACCACCGCTCGAAGTTGGCGCATACGGCTGCCGCGTCCAGCGCGGTCCCGTCGTGGAAGGTGACGTTGGGTCGGATGGTGAAGTCCCACGTCAGGCCGTCTTCGGAGCTCGTCCACTCGGTGGCGAGGCCGGGCGCCACCTTGGCCGTGCCCGGCTCGAAGGCGAGCAGTTCCTCATAGATCTGGCGCGTGATGCGGAAAGTCTCCCCATCGCTGGCGTACGAGGGGTCGAAGAGCTTGGGCGCCCCCGCGGCTCCGAAGATGAACGTCGCGTCGGAAGCCGCTGCAGCGCCGGACGTGCCGGGCGCCGCGCTCGGGGTGGTGCGCTGAGACGCCGCGCAGGACGCGAGCCCCACGGCCAGCGTCGCGGCACCGGCCACAGCGACCAGTTTGCGGATCAGCATCGAGTGTCTCCTCTCGGTGAGGTCGGGTGCCACACTGCGCCCCGACCAGGTCTCGGGGGCGACTTCACCAGAGGTCTGCCCGCGGACACCACGAACGGCGCGGGATCGTGACCAGACTGAGACCGCCCCGATGCAGCGGGCTACGCGCGCGCGAGTGCCGGCTGAGAGGAGCGGTCGGCCGTCCGCACGGGTGCCGGCTCGGCGTCCCGCGGGCGTGCGAAGCGCGTCACGAGCATGCACATGATCAGCAACACGGCGCCGAAGAACACGTATGACAACGCGAGGTTCGCCGGGGTCCTCGCCCAGGGCAAAAAGAAGGGGTAGAGCTCCGTGGCCGTCAGCAGGTAGGACAGGGCGAGCCCTCCCAGCACGGGGATGGCGACCCTCGTGCGCAGCTGCAGGGCAGCCGCGACCGTCACGGCGTAGGCGGGGAGCAGGAGCCCGTAGTGGTGGTCCCATGCGATGGGTGAGGCCATCGTGAAGCACGCCAGGCTGAGGCCGAAGTCGACCCCTGCCTTCACCGAGGGTGCTGAGTAGCGTGCCGCTCTGGCATGCGAGCGGCCCACGAAGCCGACAGCGACCGGCAGGGCGATGAAGACGATCGTCGCGATCGTCGAGCCGAGGTAGACCGTCTCGTTGTACGGGGGGAAGCGAGTGAAGTCGAGCCGGACGAAGTCGGTGGTCATCAGGAAGCGGTGCAGCAGCCCGCTCACCGACTGGTTGGGATAGTAGGCCTCGCCGTGACGGCTCAGCAAAGACAGGATCGGCAGGTAGTCGAGATGGACTTGGAGCCCGTACCGCGCCACCGAGACAAGGACGCCCGCCGCGGCGGTCCCGGCAAGCCAGGCGGAGAACTTCCACTCCTTGCGCACCAGTCCCCACAGCAGGAACAGCCCCAACTGAGGCTTGATCAGCGCCGCCAGCGCCAGGGCTACGCCGGAGACCGGGTGGTTCCCGCGGAGGTAGGCGTACAGGGCCAGGGCGCACAGGAAGTTGATCTCCACCTGCGCCTGCCCGAGATCCCACGCCCAGAGAAGGGGGCGGTAGGTCACCGTCGCCAGGAAGGCCACGGCGAGCAGCCCGGTGTGGCCCCAGGCCGGGAGGCGTTCCCCGCCGCGAAGCGTCACCGCGAGGTGGACCAGGAGCTTGAACAGCACGACGCCGGTGCCCACGACGAGGAGCCACCCGAGGGTGTTCATCGGCC
This sequence comes from Actinomycetes bacterium, assembly GCA_046566345.1. GTDB lineage: Bacteria > Actinomycetota > Actinomycetes > Propionibacteriales > Propionibacteriaceae > Propioniciclava. Next base: position 8,265 of record JBKHWW010000089.1, on the reverse strand, counting down.
ACGCGATGTCCTTGGGGCTGAACAAATAGGCGGGCTCCACGAAGAGGAGGCTGGTGGGGAAGTACTGGAACTTAATGCCGCCGGTCAGCAGCACGTCCTGGTATAGGTTCTTGCCGCCGGCGTTCAGGTACTGCATGGCCAGCTGCATGGTGCCCCAGGAGTCCCAGCCGGAGGCCGGCTGCCCGAACAGGAACCGCTGAGCCAGCTGGATCGTCTCGCCGCTGGGGTTAGGCAGGATCGGGCTGAACTGCAACGCGACCCGGTCGATGGCGGTCTCGGTGAGCTTGCTCAACAGGGACACGTTCGGCCACCAGGACTCCTCGAACTGGGCCTGCCCCATCCAGTGCGGCATCCCCCAGGTGCCGACGTAGAGGATGCCGCTGAGGGGGTTCCAGATCCGCGAGTGGGCGTCCGCGGGGTCGTCGGCGGTGATGCAGAACATCAGCGCCATGGCCATCAGGTGGGTCCAGCGGCCGTAGTCGGTCACGACGACGTACAACGGAAGGATGGCGACGATGATCGCCAGCCCCCACAGCCAGTTGGCACGGAACCAGCGAGAGGCCACGGCGGGGACCAGGGACAAGACGATCATCGGAAGGAACCCGATGTAGACCGGAAGGGCCAAGCCGAGGTCCTGACCGGTCTTGTAGCTGGTCCATCCGATCGCCTCGATGGCTCCGCCACCGGAGATTTCGCCGCCGCTGCACAGCGAGGGGCCGTCGAAGCCGGACGCCCGAAGCGCGTCGCAGATCGCGGTCGCCGTGGCCGGGTCTCCGTGATACACGACGCTGAGCAGCGCCCCGAGCGCGCCGACGACCAGGAAGACCGCCGCCGCCGACCTGCGGAAGACGTCCAGCTGGGGCTGGGGTGCGCCGCGGTGGAGGAGGAGGTAGCCGATGGCCGGCAGCGTCAGGGCGCTGGCCTCCCAGGAGAAGACGGCCAGCACGAAGGCAGCCAGCGCGGCGATCACGAGCGCCACGACGCCAGGGCCCGACCGGTTCCGGCCACGGGACCACGCGAGCAGGGCCAGCACCAGGAAGGACAACAGTTCCTTGCGGAAGGCGGCGTCCGCGCTGAGCACGTAGCCGACGAAGGCCAGCGCGGCCGGGCTGCAGACCAGGGCGATGCTCGACCAGGAGTAGTCGGCGCGATGCAGGGCGCGGACGCTGTAGGCGAGAACGACCAGGTAGATGGCCACCTGGATCGCCAGCAGCACCCACAGGCCCGTCTCGCCACCAGGGCCGAGCCGGAGGAAGAGGTCTCCGAACAGCCCTCGCCGGACGAAGCCGCCCGCGTAGTTGATCAGCCAGTCGCCGGCCATCCACGGGTCTCCACCGACGTAGGGGATGTCCTTGACGCTCGTCCCTGCGGTGATGGTCACGTAGCGGTAGATGGCGACGCCGAGCGCGAAGACCAGCACGCCGATCGCGAACCAAGCCCGCAGTTCGCGATGCGGCACCCCGACCCGGCTAGACGGGGGTGCTGCAGTCATGGTCCCTCCCCGGTCGTGAGTCATCGGACGCCCACGTTCCCGGGGTCGGCGGGGAGGCCCAGCAAGTGCGCCGACCACTGGATTCCGGACACGACGAGCGTGCTGACCAGGCCCATCCAGGGAAACTCGGTCGAGTCGGGGGTCAGGTGGTGAGGCAGGCCCCAGAGGACGACGTAGATGATGGTGAGCATCGGGTTCCACAGCGGTGAGGTGACCTCGTCAGGCTCGTGCGCGGTGATGCAGAACGTGAGCGCGACGATGAGGATGTGAGTCCAGCGGCCGTAGTCGGTCACGATCAGGTACATGGGCAGGAACGCCACAGTGATGGCGACCGCCCACCCCCAGTTGCGCTTGAACCAGCGCGACAGCACGACGGGCAAGAAGGCGAGCGCGATGAGAGGGAGGTAGCCGACGTAGAGGGGGAACGACGCCGAGACATCACCGAGGGCTCGCGCCTGCGTCCACCCGATGGCATCGATGCCGCCCCCGCCGGTGTCGGCGTCCCCGCACAGGCTCGGCCCCAGGAAGCCGTGCTCGCGCACCGCCTGGCAGATGAGGTCCGCGGTGGCGGGGTCGCCGGGATAGGCCATCGAGAGGACGCCGCCGAGGAGACTCACAGCAGCGAAGAGAGCAAAGGCGCTCCTCCGGAAGACGACCAGACCGGAGGCCGGGCGGGAGAGCAGCAGGTAGGCCACTGCCGGTAGCAGCAGGGTCGCGGGTTCCCACGAGAACACAGCGATGGTGTAGACAGCGAGGGCGAGTACCGTGCCGGCGACCGCCGGCAGGCGACCGGCGGTCCAGCGCGTAAGGGCGAGGATGAGGAGGGTGAGGAAGACCAGGAGCTCCTTGCGGAACCCCCCGTTGATGTCCCAGCCGATGAAGGCGATCCCTGCCGGGCTACACACCAGGGCGATGCTCGACCACGAGAACCGACAGCGATACAGGACGGCCACCAGGTAGGCCAGGACGGCCGCGTACAACGCCGCCTGGAGCCAGAAGAGCGTCCACAACCCAGTGGCTCCGCTGGCCCCGGTCTTGAGGAACAGCTCACCGAACAGGCCGCGTCGCACGAACCCGCCTGCGTAGTTGATGAACCAGTCGCCCGCCATCCAGGCCTCCCCGCCGTTGGCGAGAGACCGGGAGTAGAAGAGGTGCGCCTGGGTCACCGCCACGGCGAGAACGAAGAGGGCGAAGAACTGGCGCGCCGAGCGTCGCCACATCACGGCCGCCAGGGATTCGGTCGCGGTCACCGCTGGTTCGGGGTGGGGAGGTGGGCCAGCATGCGGGGAGCGTAGCACCGGGGTTTGGACGGACAACGGGCCGAGTCGCCCACGAGACATCCGCAGCGAGGGCAGGCCTCCTGGGTTACCCTGTGGGCCACTCCCCGGGCGACGGGGGAGGCCGCCCCCAAGCAACGAGTGAGGAGCCCGACCACGATGGACGATGCCCCCAGCGCGCAACTGGTCGAGTCCAAGCCGGTGAGCTCGGATGACTCCCCGCCTCCGCGCGCACCCCGTCCGGCCGCGCCGAAGGCGTCCCGGAGGCGGACGGCGATCATGATTCCCGTGGCCGTGGGCCTCGTCGCGCTCGTGCTCGGCGCCATCGCCGCGGCGAGCCTGATGGACCCACGCCGGGCGCAGGTCACCGTGCCCGCGATCCCGCAGGCCACTCGCGCCGTTGCAACCCAGGTCACCAGCGTGATCCCACTGGGCGCGTTCGTGCAGAGCATTGCGATCGACGAGACCAACGGGCTCGCTTACGTGACCCGGCTCGCCGACCCCGCCCAGGTCAAGCCCGACGACGACGAGACCCGACGGGGCACCCTGTCGTTCGTCGAACTCGCCTCGCAGCGCGTCGTCGCGACCGTGCGCGTCGGCATCGACCCCATCGGTGTCGCCGTGGACGAGCCGTCGGGCACCGTATGGGTGGCCAACTCCGGTGACCGGAGCCTGACCGCGGTCAGCGTGGCCTCGCGCACGGCGGTCGGCACGGTCGCCGTCGGGGAGGGGCCCCGCCACATCGCCGTCGACGAGGCAACAGGGCTGGTGTACGTCACCAACACCGACGAAGACTCCGTGACAGTCGTCGACGGCCGCTCGCGCGCCATCATCGACTGGATGGGCGTCCCCGCGCGGCCGCACGGCGTCGCGTTCCAGAAGAACGGTGGACGCCTCTTCGTGACCAACTCCGAGGGTGGCACGACCGAGGTCATCGACCCGCGCGCTCCGCAGGCGACCTTCCGGGTCGGCGAGCGGCCGTTCGACGTCGGCGTCGACGAAGACCTGGGCTCGGTCTACATCAGCAACTGGGGCGCCAACACGGTCACCGTCGTCGAGGCCGCGACGCACCGGTGGTGGGACACCATCACCGTCGGCGAGTGCCCCTTCGGGGTGTCCGTGGACCTCCCGGCGAGGTCCGTCTACGTCGCGAACTGGGCATCGAACAGCGTGTCGGTGATCGACGCCAACACCCGCAAGGTCTCGACCACCGTCAACGTCGGTGCCCGTCCGACCAGCGTCGCCGTTGACCAGCGCAACGGCCAGGTCTATGTGGTCAACTCCGGTGAGGGGAACGTCTCGGTGCTCGGGCCGGCCCCCCAGCCGGCGCCTGATCCCGCCACCGCGGCGCCGGACCCGGCGGCGCAGTCCGCGACGCCTGGCGCCGCGTCACCGCAGCCGGCCCGGACGCCTTAGCGGGCGCATCCGTGCGTTTCGGCACGGGTCTGCGCTGGGCGTCTTCGGTGTTCGGCGCTTCAGCCCTGGGTCGGGTTCTGTCGCCCCTGGTTGCGTAGCGCCCGAACGGCGTCGTCCCGCCGTTCCAGCACCAGCCGCTTCACGGAATCGGGGAGCGTCCGCTCCGCGATGAACGCGTCGAGCCGATCGACGAAGGCCTGGTCGGCCAGCGGACGCGGGAACAGCAGGCCCAACACGTGCTGCCGGATGGTCGTGGACGCCTTCGCCCAAGGGCCGCGTTGCTCGGCGATGGCGGCGACCACGTCGAGGTACTTGTCCACGTACGGGGTGAGGATGTCGTCCTGGTCGAGCTGCCAGAACTGCGCGCAAATCTGGTAGTGCGTCTCGTTCGGAGTCTGGCGCTCGGTTGCCGCAGCCCAGGCGTCCGCCTTCGCTTCGGCGTTCCGGGACGCCGCCCGCGCGCCGGCCGCCTTCTCCGCGCCGGTGGCGGTCGGGTCGCGGTCCAGCTCGGCGGCGATCTCCGTTTCGCCCGCTGATCCGACCCGGGCCACCTCGGTGAGGAGGCGCCAACGCAGATCGGTGTCGATTGCCAAGCCCTCAGGCACTTCATCACCGGCCAGCCAGGCCCGCAGCACGGCCGCGCCGATCTCGTCGTTGACGGACAGAGCCAAAGCGCGGGCGAGGGCGAGCTGGTGGTCTGAGCTTGGCTCCGCCGCCTGGAGCAGTCTGGCCAGCCCGACCGAGAAGTGATCGGCCAGTCGGACACGATCGGTGCGGGCGGCGTAGTAGTCGATCGCCGTCCGCGCCTGCGCCAGCAGCGCGCTCACCGCCGTCAAGTCGGTCTCGACGGCGACGCCGCGGAGGACGAGCTCGACGTAGTCGGACGCCGTCATCTCGCCGTCGCGGGTGAGGTCCCACGTTGCGCCCCAACACAGCGCCCGCGCGAGCGAGTCGTCCAGCGCGTGCACGTGCTCGACGAGCGTGGCCAGCGAACGACGGTCGAGCCGGATCTTGGTGTAGGACAGGTCGTCGTCGTTGACCAAGATGAGTGCCGGACGCCGGCGTCCGGCCACCTCGGGCACGTCGGTGTGCTCCCCGTCGATGTCGAACTCGAACCGCTCCGTCCGCGTCAGGAGGCCGTCGACCAGATCGTAAAAGCCGACGGCGATCCGGTGACGCCGCAGCGTGGGCCACTGCGGGTCGGCCCACTGGCGGATCCCGAAGCGCGTGAAGACCTCATTTTCGGTGCCCTCGCCACCCTCGTCGGAATCGTCCGCGGCGGGCTCGGTCTCCCAATCGGCGGCGATCGTGTTCACCCCTGCGGTCTGCAGCCACTGGGTGGTGAAGAAAGACAAGTCGCGCCCGGAGGCGACCTCCAGGTGGTGCAAGAGGTCGGGAAGCTGCGTGTTTCCCCACGCGTGCGCCTCGAAGTAGCCGCGGACGCCGGCCAGGAAGGCGTCCCGCCCGACGAACGCCACCAGCTGCCGGAGCGCGGAGGCCCCCTTGGCGTAGGTGATGCCGTCGAAGTTGAGCTCGACCGCCTCCAGGTCGTACATGTCGGCGGCGATCGGGTGCGTGGAGGGGAGCTGGTCCTGGCGGTACGCCCAGGTCTTGCGGGAGTTGCAAAAGGTCGCCCACGGGTTGGGCCGGTCGCCGTGGCTGGCGCGGATCTCGTCCTGGGCGAAGTGCGCCGCCCACTCCGCGAACGACTCGTTGAGCCACAGGTCGTCCCACCAGGTCATGGTCACCAGGTCGCCGAACCACATGTGCGCCAGTTCGTGGAGGATCGTGTTGTCGCGGCCCTCGTAGGCGGCCGCGGTCTGCCTGCTGCGGAAGACGTACTCGTCGCGAAGGGTCACGCAGCCGGCGTTCTCCATGGCGCCGAAGTTGAACTCGGGCACGAAGACCTGGGCGTAGTCGGAGAAGGGGTAGGGGCGTCCGAAGTGCTCCTCGAAGATGGCGAAGCCCCGCTTGGTCGTCTCCAGGATGCGGTCGGCGTCCAGGTGCTCCGAGAGCGAGCTACGCGCGTGCAGCGACAGCGGGATTCGCGAGCCGTCCTCGCGCTCGTAACCATCGGTCACCGTGGAGAACTCCCCGGCACACAGCGCCGTGATGTAGGTGGAGATGCGTGGGGTGGGGGCGAAGTCCCAGCGCGCGAGCTCGCCCAGGGGAACGAGTTCTACGGCGGGCGAGTTGGACAGCACGGTCCACGACGCCGGCGCGACCACCGAGAAGGCGAACGTCGCCTTGAGGTCGGGCTGCTCGAAGGTCGCATACATGCGCCGTGCGTCGGCGACTTCGAACTGGCTGTACAGATAGATGCGGTCGTCGGAGGGGTCGACGAAGCGATGGAGTCCCTCGCCGGTGCGCGAGTAGCGCATCACCGAGGACACCTCGAGCACGTGGTCGCCCTCGGCGAGCGCAAGCGTGAGGTGCTCCCCGTCGAACGCAGTCGGCGGCAGGAGAGCTCCGTCCAGGGTCGCCGACGCCACCTCGTCAGCGATGAGGTTGGCATTGGTCACGCATTCGATCGAGCTGAAGCGAACGCGGGTCGTCGACGCGAACGTGCCCGCGGGGTCAGCCAAGGGGGATCCGTCGTGACGGCGTCCGGCGAGGTCGACCAGGACCTCGTAGGCCTCGACGCTCAGTTGGCGGCTCCGGGTGACGGCCTCGTCACGCGTGATGTTGGCTGCGAACATGTGCGGGCTTTCCTCGCTGCTGGGCTGATGGTCCTGGCAACCCTAGCGGGCGCGATGTCGATTCCGTGCTGGTGCGCCCGGCTACTGTGGCGCCATGACGCAGAAGGTTGACATGTGGTTCGATCCCCAGTGCCCCTGGGCCTGGATGACCTCTCGGTGGCTGCTCGAGGTCGAGAGGGTTCGCGACGTGCGCGTCGACTTCCACGTGATGAGCCTGTCGGTCCTCAACGAGGGTCGCGACCTCGACCCCGGCTACCGGGCAGCCATGGACGCCGGGTGGGCAGGCGTCCGCGTCGCCCTGGCGGTCGAGCGAGAGCACGGGCAGGATGCCCTGCGCGACTTCTACACCGCGATCGGCACCCGCTACCACCCGGGAGAGGAGCCCCGGACGCGGGAGACCCTCGAGGGTGCGCTCGCCGACGTCGGCCTGCCTGCGGAGTTGGCGGAGGCAGGCGAGACGGACGCCCGCGATGACGAACTGCGTGCCAGCCACCACGCTGGGATGGACGCGGTCGGCTACGACGTCGGAACGCCTGTCGTGCACGTGAACGGCATGGGGCTCTTCGGCCCGGTGATCTCGCCTGCACCCAAGGGCGAAGAGGCGGGCACCCTCTTTGACGGCTTCGTCAAGGTGACGGCTTATGAGGGGTTTTTCGAACTCAAGCGCACGCGCACGGTGGACCCGATCTTCACCTGAGTCGCACCCGAGCAGCGTGGTTGTGGGACACACTGTCGGCATGCGTGTCCACATTGCCACCGACCATGCGGCGTATGACCTCAAGCAATACCTCGTCAAGGAGCTGACGGCTCTGGGCTACGAGGTCGTCGACCACGGCGCGCCCGTCTACGACGCTCAGGACGACTACCCGACCTACGTCCTCCCCGCCGCCGAGGCGGTCGCCGCTGAGCCGGGCTCGCTCGGCATCGTGCTCGGCGGGTCGGGCAACGGCGAACAGATCGCGGCTAACAAGGTCAAGGGGATCCGTGCGGGCCTCGCTTACAACAGCGTGATGGCACGGCTGACCCGCGAGCACAACAACGCCAACGTGCTCAGCCTGGGCGGCCGTATGCAGTCGCTGGAGGATGCGCTGGAGATGGCCAAGGTCTTCCTCGAGACGCCCTTCTCCGATGACCCGCGACATGCCCGGCGCCTCGCGATGCTGGACGCCTACGAGGATCAGCACCGGCGCTGAGGCGTCCGCTGCGGCCTGTCGGCGCGTCGACGTAGGAGGCCCGGCATGCCGGAGGGACACCTGACGCACCGCCTGGCGCGGGCGCTCACCGCGCGGTTCGCCGGGCGCCCGGTTGAGGTGTCCAGCCCTCAGGGGCGGTTTGCGGACGCCGCCGCGCAGCTGAACGGCAGCATGCTCACTGGTGCGGA
>JBKHWW010000088.1:0-15281 GCA_046566345.1 Actinomycetes bacterium | reverse complement strand
ACGTCCGCGCCGCCGGCCACGTCCGCGCCGCCGGCCACGTCCGCGCCGCCGGCTGAGCCTGATCCGCCGGCTGAGCCTGATCCGCCGGCCGAGCCGGAACCGCCGGCCGAGCCGGAACCGATCGTGGAAGGGCTGGCCGCGCCGATGGCCGCGCCGACGGAAGCGTCCCCCGGTGAATCGGCTGCGCCCAGCGTGTCCGCCACCACCGCGTCGCGGCGTATGTGGCAGATTGCCGTCTACTTCGGGTCATACGAGGTCACCACCCGAAATCTGCCGCGCTGAGGTGACGAACGTGACGCGTCGCTCGCTCGTCGCTCAGGCGGCTGCCCTTTGTCTCCTGAGCGCCTGTGTCTCGCCGCCTGAAGCCGCCGCTCCGAGCGAGACGCCCTCCGCCGCGAGCAGTGCCGCCATTGCCAGCGTCGACATCGCCCCTCTCCAAACGTCGAATGGGGGAGCGCTCCCCGCCGACGAAGCCACCAAGATCAACTGCACCGTGGACGGCCGCGGGGCCGCTCGGTGGACGGCTACGTTCGCTGACGAAACCAAGGCTCACGTCGATGTCCAAGTGCCTCCGCAAGCCTCCGGGGATGCGGTGTGGCAGGGGGTCCCCTTCGGGAGTGGTTGGGTGATGGCGATCGTGCCCGGTGACGTCGAGGAACTCGACGTGATCGCGGACGTTCCCATGGACGGCGGGTTCTACTCGGTCGGCGCGGGCCCACTCGCGGCCATCCAGTCAACGTGCCTGGCTATCCGTTTCGATGTGGCCGATGATGCGACGAAGGTACAGGGTTTCGTGTGGAGGGGGCCCGGTGGGGCCTTTCGGACCGACACCGGTGAGGTTGTGCCCTCTGTCGACGTCGCGGTCGAGAACGATCGGTTGAGCGTCTACAGCGACGTCAAGCTGGACGTCTTCGGCGTTGTCACAGCGTCGGGCGCCGCGATCTCGTATCGGCCAGTTCGGTCCCGGGACCCGTTTCCGTGCGTTCTGTTCTCGACCGGCGCTGTCCAGGACGGTCGCTGGCGGACCTTCTTCGTGGGCGTCCTGCCTGCGGGGAGCACCGACGTCAAGCTGACGTTTCTACCAGCCGTCTCACAGCCGAGCTTTCAGACGGCCACGGCGGCCACTGGCGAGGTCTTCGTGGTGGCCGAGGCGAGGACTCGCGCGCAGACAGGCGAGATCTTCGGCTCGATCACCTATCTCGACGCGAGCGGCAAGCTCGTCAGACCGACGTGGCGCTGATGCGGACTGTCGATCACGGCAGTGTGGTGAAGGTCCCGGTTGCCACAGCCACCCCCGCGCTGACGATCCGGAACGAGTAGCGCCGGTTCGGTCGAAGCGACGAGAGAGTGAGGTCGACTGGCCCGGTCGCGCTGGTGTATCGGTGCCAGGTGCTGCCATTGGATCCGGTAACGGCGAGCTCGGTTCGGCCGCTCGTCGATCGGGGGATCGCGAGGCTGACCGTCACCCCTCTCCGGCTAGGAGCGATCGCGGCGACCCACCGGGAGGGTGTTTGCGAGCTAGAGGTCGGGCTCGGGGTGCGCGACGGGCTCGGGCTAGGCGCCGGCACCGCTGTGGGTGTGGGGCTGGCCGCGCGGTGGGCGTCCAGCTGTCGGGCCACGATCTCTCCGAACCGACCGTCCAGGGTGTGGCTGACGCCCGCGGGCCATTCGTGGGACGTCCGGACGCCCTTGCCGGCGTACCACGCCTCGCCGGACTTTGCCGCGGCAAGGGCATTCCAGCCCTCGTCGTCCCACCCTGTGTCATTGGCACCGGTATACCAGTGCATCGGGAACGCGGCCAGGAAGGCGGCTGAGAACGGCTGGGCCGTGACGGCGGCCCTGTCGCCACCGCCGATCACCACCGCCCCGCCTCCCGTGATCAAGGAGGAGTACTTGGGCAGGAAGTACTGCGTGATGAACTGGGCGCCGCCGGAGTAGCCGACCAGCCAGATCCGGTCGGCGCGGACGCTGTAACGTGCGCGGAGTTCGACGAGCAAGTCCCGGACGAAGTCCGCATTGCGCGCACCCGCTTCCCACCAGGTGACCTCCCCGCTTCGATCAGGGGAGAGAACGGGCACGGTGATGAGATTGCGTGCGCGCGCCTGGGCCACGATGCCCTTGCTGCCGCCCAGTGAGTAGCTGCTCGTCGGGTTTCTAAACTCGTAGGCCCCGTCGCCGTGGAACTGGAGGAGCAACCCCTTCGGCTCAGATATTCCAGCCGCGTACACGTGGTACTGGGAAGTGACACCGGCAGCGGACGTGAACGAGAGGTTGGTCTGGTCGGTGGCGGGAGCGGCCGCGTCGGCACGATGAGACCCACCTGGGGAGAAGAGAAGGAGGAGCGTCAACATCACGCAGAGCGCGACTGCCCGGTAAGACTTCACGGAAGTGCCCTTTCGAGGAGCGATGCCAGTGCTGGGGGGAGGAGACGTCCCCCCACGCTATCGGCCCCCTCTGCGCGGCGCACGGCACGGAGCGAACAACAAGAATGTACTTCTCAACCAGGCGCCCCTTGGTCAGGGGACCATGCCGTGCCTTCCGAGCGTCTCGACGACGCCCGGGACGCCCTCGAAGGCCATCCTGAAATCCTGCGGGGAGGCGACACGGTGGGCATTGCGCTCCAGGTAATTGCGCAGGGCGGCGTCAAAGGCACCGTGACCTGCGGCGTCCCTGGCTCGGACAAGCACGTCCGAGCCGGCGGTGTAGACGGCCTCGTCGTAGGCTTCGTCGGGCCGGCGGGACGCCGCGAAGAACGACATGGGCTGGCCGATGTCGTCCGCCTCTGGGCCTAGAGAGTCGTTCGCAGGTTCCGGAGATCGGTCAGGATCGTCCGCGACCGCTTGGATCATCGACGTGACTGACTCGTCGAGCCACGGGTGCAGCGCTTGGTTGTTGCCCACGAGAGCGTACGTCCACTGGTGGCCCAGTTCATGGGTGACAAGCCAGCCCTGAATCCTCCGGCCTCTGCCGCCGAACTGAACCGAACCGGACGCCTCGATGCCTTCGGAGGCGCCCGGTACGACGTTGACCCAGAGGTCGGTGAAAGGCACGGGGCCGAGGTAATCGACGAGGCGCGACAGTGAGGCGTCAACGACGGAGCGCCAGGCGTCCTCGTCATTGAGGGAGGCGGATTCGGGGACCGAGAGGTGGACGGTCGTCCCGCTGGTGCTGTACTCCAGCGGGGTGAATGATCCAACCATGACTGACACGTCGCGCATATGGGGCGCACTGAAGTGGTGGGTCGTCCTCGGCCCGTCCGACGTGGTCGTGCCGCGTTTGCCCACGCCTGAGACGTTGAAGCGAGTAGGTGCGGAGACCGCCAGGTCCGCCAGCTCGAAGGTCTCGCTCGTCACCGTCTCGCCATGCATGGCCACGGCAGCGTCCCTGACCCATCCGACGCCGGCCTGCCAGGCGAGCAGCGGAAAGGCCGTCTGGAACCAGGCGACGTCGCCGGACGTGGAGTACCCCATCCGTTCGTCGGTGTCCGGGCCCAGGGCCAGCGCGAAGTCAGTCTCGACGCTGAGGGTGGTGCCAGCCTCCTGACACTCCGGGAGCTTGGCCTCGACCAGGGTGCCGAAGGCCCCGGGGGACGCGCCGGCGGCCTGGACGTTCACCTGCAAGGCTGTCCCGTTGACGCTCACCCGGTCGATGGTCATGCCGTTCCGCGCGTCGGTGAGCACCGGCTTGTTCGGCCACGCACGCAGCACGACCTCGCACACCCGCTGGTCGGGAGTGAACGTGGTCGTGCTCGAGCCCGTCGCGGACCGAAGGTCGTCAGCCACCCGATAGGCCAGTGTGACCGCCGGTGGCGTTTCGAGGAATGCTCGAGCAGTGGGAACAGACGTGTCGGCAGCGGTGCAGGCTGCGAGGGTGAACGTCGTCGCGACCGCCACAGCCGCCCGAACCCTCATCGATGTCCCTGGAGCCGGGCTGTGGCTTCCCGGTGGACGACGACGCGCATGCGCTTCCCAGACAACCACGCCAGGGACGATACTCGCCCACCCTGTGACGGCACGTCGATGTCGACGACATGGATGCCCGCGATGCCGCGATCCGGCCAGGCGAGGAGCGCGGCGGGGGCGTCCGGCGCGGACACCCGGATGACCTGCGGGTCGACCGACAGCCCATCACCGGTGGCCTTCAGGATCGCCTCCTTGCGCGCCCACACGGTGGCCAGCCCTCGCGCATCCGCGGCGTCCTCGCCGGACGACAACATCACTTCTCCCACACCCGGCCCGATGTCCGCCACGTCGACGAGGTCAATGCCGAGCGGTACCGGCCCGACCGCCACCGCGACGTGATCGCCCGCGGCGCTCGTGGTGAAGTGAACCGGACGGCCTTCGATGTAGGGCTTGCCGTGATCGGGAGAACCGCACCGCAAGCAGAGACGACGGATCGGTACCTGTGCCGGCGGGATGCCGAGAACCGAGCCCAGGATGACGCGCGCCACAGCTCGGGTCGATCCGCGCCGGCGTGGAGAATTAGCCCGGGTGAACCAAACCTCGATCACCGCTCCATCACCCGTCGGATCAGGTCGTGCGCCAAGTCGGTCGTGGGGACGGCCAGCGGCGGTAAGTCCTCGTCACGAAACCAGTCGTCGGACGCCTCGGGGTGCGGCCCGGTGACCCCGACCCATCCCTGCCCACAGGCGGAGACCACCGCGGCGGGTAGCCCGTTGGCGTAGGTGGCCACGACCTCGGTGGACGGGCCCGCGACGAAGTAGCACCCATCCTGAAAGTAGACACTGCGACGCCGACCAGCCCAGGTCACATCGACGATCTGCGAACCCTCTCCGGAGACCTCGCATCCCGGCGTGCCCACGTATCGGTCGGTGGCCCCGGCCAGCAGGCCGAAGCCGGGGTCGTCGCCGGCTAGGTACCCTCCCAGACAGAAGCCCAGATACCGGCCGCCCGCCTGCACGAAGTCGCGGACGACGCGCGCGTCCTTGCGCAGCCGGCGCCAAGCCGGTCCCAGATCCCCTCCGCCGGGCTGGCAGTAGAGGGCGGCCCCGCGCAGGCTCGACTCGGTGGGACGGGCGTATTGGATGCGAAACCGGTAGGGGCTGGACGCCAGCGCTCGGGCAGCTGCTTCGGGGCAGCCGGGCAGCGAGGCCTCCCCGCGGTACACGACCGCAAGCGGCCCGGGGCTCATACCCAGGCTCGCCGGGGCTGTGGGCCGGTGACCGCCTCGCGCACGGCCTTGGTCACCGCATTGACCACCCACTCCAGGGGCCCGCGGTCGGCGACGGCGCGCCAGAGCAGCGCGAAGACCAGCAGAACGGCCAGCTGCAGGAAGAACCCGATCCACCCGTGAGGGAGGGCAGGGACCGACGCCATGATCAAATGCGCGGTGTACAGAGTGAGTGGCATCGAGCCGAGGATCGCCAGCGGGCGCACCGCATGGGGTATCACGAAACCCACCATCAGGGACCCACCCAGCACAGCGACGGCGACGCCCAGGGTGAAGAGCAGGTCGAAGGGAGTGGTGGTGTGGGGGGCCAGCACAGCGAGCCACCACCACGACGTGGTGGGAAGGGTGCCCTGGGCTCCCCAGACAAGCAGCGACGTGAACTCGTCCAGCAACATCGACTCCTGCGCGACCTCGCCCAGCGCCGCGAGACCACCCTGCTGCTGGAGCGCGACCCAGGAGCCGACGGCAGCTGCCAGCGCCAGTGCGGCACCACCGATGGTGAGGAACACCGCTGCGGAGCGGTGCAGCGTCAGGCGTCCGATCGCGAGGCCAGCCAACAGGTAGGCCATCCAGGGCAGCGCTGGGTACGCACCGGTCAAGAGCAGATCCAGGACGGCCTGGGTCGGGTCGTCGGCGAGGGAAGCGAAGCCGACATTGCCGGAGGCAGGCGGCGGCAGGCCCTGGCGAGCGACATGGCTCCAGACAGGAACCGCCACCGCGACCACCAGCGCCAAGACGCCGAGAAGCCCGGCGGGCACACGCAGGAAGGGGATGGCCAAGACGAAGAGCACCGCGTAGTAGGGGAGGATCACGAGCGCGACGTCCGTGGTGACGAAGCTACCGAGCGTCAGCCCCACCAAGGCGATCAACAGCGCCCGCGTCAGCGTGCTGGCCCAGCTGGCCACCAGGCGGCGGCCCCGGGGTTGCCTGACCCCGCCGGTGGAGAGAGCGATCCCGACCCCAGCGAGGAGCGCGAAGAGTGCGGCGGCATTGCCGGCGCTGATGCGCCAGGGCAACGCCATGGCACCGGAAGGATCCTGCCGGGAGGTCAGGTGCACGACCATCATCCCCAGCAGGGCGAGGCTGCGCGCGAGGTCGATGCCGGTGATCCTTCGTCCCGACGCTGTGGCGTCCTCGGTCGGATCGTCCCCCCGGTGAGGCACGACCGTGAGATCCTCGGCCGCCTCCTCCGTCGGGTTGCCCAGCGGAGAGAGATCCAGTTCAGGCTGGGTCACGGGCTCGGCGCCGGCGACGGGGAGACCTGAGCTGCTCGCCGACGGGTCGTAACCGGTTGCCCTCGGGAGGGCCGCGCGGTCGCGTCGGGCGGGGACGCCCGCCCAACGCGTGTTGGCGGGTACGGTCTCGCCCTTCATCACCAGGGTGAGCTGAGCGAGGTGAGCGTCCTCACCGACCGTGGCCCCGTAGAGAACAACATCGCGGGCGGTGATGCTTGCGCCAGACTCGATGGTGACGTAGCCCATCTTCATCACCCGATCCTCGAACAGGTGCGTCTGGAGGGACACGTCGGTGCCGACCGTCACGTCGTCACCCACCCTCACCAGGTCGAACTCGGTGACGTAGGTCGTGTCGATCAGGCAGCGCCGCCCGATCTTGACCCCGAACAGACGCAACAACGGGTTGAGCATCGGTGTCCCCTGGGCGAGCCCCAGCGCGACCGGGACGGCGGTCGCCTCGTACACCCCCGTCAGGAACTCCGTGCGCCGGACGAAGTTGCCCCACAGCGGCTCCACGCGCGGCTTGTAGCGGCCGAGCAAGGCCCACTTCATCAGGGCCACCGCGAGGACCACCAAGAGGCTGCCCGACAACGCCAGGGCGGCCTGCACCAAGATCAGGGCTGGCAGGCTCCATCCCGTGCTCGCCATCCACGACAGCATCATCAACACGTAGAACGTCGAAAGGCCGAGCAGGGTCGCCGGCAGGCAGACGCGGAAGAACTCGACGGCGTAGCGAACGACCACCTTCCAGCGCGGGGGGTAGAACGTCGCTCGCTCGTCGAAGTCGTCCACCACCTCACGCTGGGGCAGGAAGATCGGCGGATTGCCCAGCCAGGACGTCCCGGGCGCGACGCCCCGGACGGGAGGGGTCGACAGCACGCCGATGAGCGAGTTCTCGCCCAGGCGCGTCCCCGAGGGGATATAGGACGCGTTGCCGACGAACGCCCTATCCTCGACGACGGTGCGGCGGAAGGCGATGTGGCCGTTGCCGTAGCTCGCCGCGCCGATCGAGGCCATGTCCGCGACGAAGGTGCCGTCCTTCAGGGTGAGTAGGTCGGGGTCGATGTTGGCGATCGTGGCGATCTCGGCGTCCTTGCCGACGTGCGCACCGAGCATGCGCAACCAGTGCGGGGTGTACAGCGTTCCATAGAGGGAGTTCGTGTACTCCAGGCTCGCCTCGAGCAACTTGTCGCTGTACCACTTCTCAATGCCGAGCTGTGATCGCATGTGGTGGACGCCGACCGGCGTCCGCTGCATGGAGAACCGCCGGAACCACAGGATGAGGATGCACGTGCTGACCACGAAGATGACGCCGGAGCCCAATGTCACGTACAGCGCCGCGATGTGGTCGAAGGTGAGCAGAGCCCACCACACGACGATCAGGATCGGGAGTGTCGCCAGCATGGGCATCAACTCCAGGAAACCGATGCCGGCCACCAGCTTGCGCCTCAGATCAGGGGCCCAGTGGCGGGGCGCGTCCGAACACTGTCGCATGGTGGCGAGCGCGGGGTCCGTGCGCGCCGGCGGCTGCGGTGTCGCCGGGGAACCGGCCCACTCCTGGCCGTCCGGGACGTGGTCGCCGTGCCGCAGGAGGGACTGGGCCTGCAGAACCGTGTCCGCACCCATGGAACATTCGCCGGACAGGACGCAGTTGGGTCCCACGATGGCTCGGTCACCCAGGGTGACCCGGCCCAGGTGAAGCCTTCCGTCCTCGATCTCGAAGGTCCGGAGGTGAGTTTCGTAGCCGACAGTGACGTTGTCCCCGAGTTCGATGAGGGAGGGGAGCGGGATCTGGGCGGTGCCGATGTGACAGGCCTCCCCGACGCGTGCGCCCAGCAGGCGGAGATAGCCCGCGATGGCGTGCGAGCCGGTGAGGTGCGGCAGCGGCGACATGGACAGCGCTCGCTGGATCGTCCAGACCCGCAGGTGGGTCCAGGAGTAGAGAGGATATTCGCCGGCGCGGAGCCCCCGTCCCAGCAGCTGGCAGGTGACCAGCGGCACCAGCCATCGGAAGAGAAGGTAGGAGACCGGGAGGATCGAAACGATCTGGAGCAGCATCGACGTCGACGGGTCGCCCTCCGCGAGCCAGTAGATGACGGCGAGGGGCAGCGTCGCGAAGGTGATGACCAGGTAGATGTAGAGGAATTGAAGGAAGCCGAACAGCCAGATGCGCGGCGCCGCGTAGCGGCGCCTGACGGCGTCCGCGGTGACGTGGTCGGACATCGCGGTGGCGCTGATGTCGATGTGCTGGGCCACGGCGCGGATGGTCGGGTTCGCATAGAGGTCCGGGATGGACAGGTCGGCGGTCCCGGCCACCTTGGACGACCTCAGTCGCGACACCAGGGTCGCAGCGATCAGCGAGTGTCCGCCCAAATCGGTGAACAGGTCGGCGTTCACCGACAAGGATTCCGGGGGAACCCGCGGGATGCTGCTCCACAGCGCGACCAGGGTCCCCTCGGTCTGGGTCTCCGAGGGTGCGTACCGCCCTCGGCTGGCCACGAGCCGTGGGTGCGTCGGGGCAGGCAGCGCTCTCCGATCGGCCTTTCCCGAGGGCATGAGTGGGACGGTTTCGACGAATTCGACGTAGTCGACCACCATGTACGGCGGAAGCCGGTCACGGCAGTGGTCGTGAACGAGTGAGGCGAGTTCGCGGGTGCCTTCGACGCCTCCGGCCGGCAGGATGTAGGCGACGAGCTCACCCCCGGTGCCTTCACTGACCAGCTTGTCCACGACGCACGACGAGACGCCGGGCAGTTCCATCACGACAGACTCGATCTCACCCAGATCGACGCGGTGGCCGCGCACCTTCACTTCGGCGTCCTTGCGCCCGAGGTATTCGATCTCGCGGTCGCGGTTGAAGCGTCCCAGGTCGCCGGTCTTGTAGGTGCGGCGTCCCTCTTCGTCGATGACGAACTTGTCCGCGGTCAGGTCGTCGCGCCCGACGTACCCGACGGCGACGCCCACCCCGCTCACGCACAGCTCGCCGACCTCCCCGTCGGGGACGATGCGAAAGTCCTCGTCGCGGAGCGTCACGTGGTACGTCGGCAGGCTGAAGCCGATCGTGACCGGGACGCCCGGGGTCATCTCGGACCACGTGCAGCTGGCGGTGCACTCGGTGGGACCGTACGTGTTGAGGATGCGACGACCGACCCCCCAGCGCTCGACCAGCTCCTGAGGGCACGCCTCGCCGCCGAGGTTGACCGTCCGGATCAGCGGCGGCGTGCGGTCCAACGTGGTGAGGACCGTCGGGACGGTGTGTAGGAAGGTGATGCGGTTATCGGTGAGGAAGTCGGCGAGCCCTGAGCCGACCACCCGGCCGTCCGTGGGGCCGGCGACGAGGGTGGCGCCCACCGCCCAGGTGGTCCAGAACTCCTCAAGCGAGAAGTCGAACGAGATCGAGAGCCCTTGGTAGACACGGTCGGTCGGCTGCACGTGGTACACCTCGGACGCCACCACCACGAAGTTGCAGATGCTCGAGTGCGCGATCGCGACACCTTTGGGCCGTCCGGTGGATCCGGAGGTGTAGATCACATAGGCCACCGGGTCGTCGTCGTCACGCAGCCGCGGCCGCGAAGGATCGGACGCATGCAGCAGCGTGTCCAGGTCGTCGATGAAGATTTGGCGCAGGGGAAGCCCGTCACTGTCCTCTGACTTGTCACGCGACGTCAGCAAGACGTCGACGCCGGCGTCGTTGACGATGTACTCGATGCGATCGCGCGGCGCGTTGGAGTCGATCGGGACGTAGCGCGCGCCGGTCTTCAGTGCGCCCACGATGCCCACATACATGGGCGTCGAACGTTCGATGAGGATGCCGACGGTCGACCCCGGCCCAACCCCGTGCGACCGGAGCAGGTTGGCCAGCCTGTTGGCCACATCGTCCAGTCGAGCGTATGTGAGAGCCTCGTCGCCGACGATGAGAGCCGTCGCGTGCGGGGTGCTGTCGGCGACGCGCTCCAGGAAATGATGCAGCCGACGCGGACGCTGGAGCGTATCGAGATAGCTCCAGTCGTCGTGAGGTCGATGGGGGCGAGGCTCCGGCCTGGCGGTGGCTGCGCGCACCCCAAGGGGGCGGCCGACATCGGTCTGGGTTGCTTCGAGCAAGACTGACACCCCTGGGGCTGCACGCGATCGTTTCCCCTAGCCTAGTCGCGCCGTGAGCTGGCCCCGACCCGGCCCGTGGCCTGAGACGGTGCTCCTCGCGGCTGGGGGGCAGCCGGACCAAGGGCGAGCCGTGGAGCTGCGCACTAGGCTGACGCCATGCAGATCACGCACCTGGGGCACTCGGCGGTCCTCGTCGAGGTCGCCGGCCGGCGCCTCCTCTTCGATCCAGGGAACTTCTCCGACGCCTGGCACGCGCTCACAGATCTGGACGCCGTCCTGGTCACCCACGTGCACCCGGACCACATCGACCCCGAGCACATCGGCGCGCTGATGTCCGCGAACCCGGACGCGGCGCTGCACGTCGAGCCGGGCGTGCTCGCCAAGTACGACCTGCCCGAACGCGCCCAGGGGCTGGCGGCGGACGCCTCGGTCGAGGTGGGCGGCGTCCGGATCGACGCGGTCGGGGGACTCCACGCCGTCATCCACCGAGACATCCCCCGGGTAGGCAACATCGGGCTGGTGCTGAGCGCCGAGGGCGAGCCGACGTTTTTCCACCCCGGGGACAGCCTGGACGCGCTTCCGTCCGGCGTCGACGTGGTCGGCGTCCCGATGATGGGGCCGTGGGCAGCGATGAAGGAGCACATCGACTTCCTGCGCGAGCTCGGCGCGGCGGCCGGGTTCGGTCTGCACGAAGGCCTGCTCTCTGAACGCGGCTGGGCGCTGGCGCTCACCCGCTACAACGAGATGACGCCCACCCGGGTCCACGATTTGCGCGGAGGCACCCCCTGGCAGCCCCTGGGGTAAGCAGGCTGGGGTTCAGACCAGCTGGATGACCACGGTCGACCCCTTTGGCACCGATGCCCCCTCGCCGGGTTCCACGTTCAGCACGAGGCCGAAGCCGCCGATCACCAGGCGATTGAATTGGGGGACCAGGCCCGCGTCGCGGATCTTCTGGGCGACCGTGTCGGCTCCTTGACCCCTGAGGCCGGTCGGCACCTGGACCATGACCGGGCCCTGCGAGACGACGATGGTCACCGACGCCCCGCGGTGCACCTGCCCGGACGCCGGGTCTTGGCTGATCACCGAACCCTTCGGCACAGTGTCGTGGTGGGCCTCGGACGACCGTACGGTGATCGCGTTCGCCTGTGCCCAGCCGTCGAGCTCGGCGCGCGGCTTCCCGGTGAAATCGGACACGTCCACCGGGGCGGGACCCCGGGAGACCACCAGGTCGACCGGCTCGTCGCGTTTGGCCTGCGTCCCGACCCGCGTGCCCTGAGAGATCACAGTTCCCGCGGGCACCGTGTCGTGGTGCTCCTCGGCGACTGAGCCGACCGCCAGGGAGGCCCCGGTCAGGATCGTCTTGGCCTCCTCCAGGGGTTTCCCCGCCGCGTCAGGCACGGCGAAGCGCTCAGGGCCGCGAGAAATCCAGGCGGTCACGACGCCGTCGCGCAGCACACGCTCGCCCTCGGCGGGGGTCGTGCGGATGACGTGGCCGACCGGCACCGTCTCGGAGTACTCCTGCTCGAACGTGACGCCGACCTCGGCGGCGCGTGCCGCGGCTTCGGCGTCCGCTTGCGAGAGGGTCGCGAGCACCGGTGTGTCGGTCCACCGGCCGTCCAGCAGGAACCAGCCACCCCAACCCAGACCCACCACGACGGCCAGCGCGGCGACCAGTGACAGCAGCCGCGCCCACCGGGGTCCGCGGCGCAGCGGCGTCCGGGGCGCGGCCTCGGCGACGTCGTCGACGACCACCGGGAGCGTGCGCGTGTGCGGTGACTGCGGCGAGTAGGGCGTCGGGCCCGTGCTGTAGAACGGGGCGCCGTCGGCAGAGACGTCGAAGGACGGGGACACCGGGGTCACCGGGGTGAAGTGCCGCTCTGCGCCCATTCGGGCCGGCGCGAGCGTGGGCACCGCCGCGGTCGTCGCGTCGGTGGGTTCTGGCTGGGTCCGGCGGACGCGAGCCACGAGCGCCGGATCGTCGACGACCCCCCGCGCCAGGGCTTCGCGCGCCGCCCGCAGGTGGCCGAGCAAGACGCCGGCGTCCGCGGGGCGATTGGGGCGGTCTTTGTTGGCCGCCGATGTCACCAGGGCGTCCACGTACGGCGGGATCCCGCCGCGTCCGTCACGCCATGTGGTCGAGACCTCCATTGAGGGCGGGTTGATCTGGTTGTGCACGTGGCTGTAGGCCACCTGGATCGGGGTGTCCCCCATGTGCGGCTTGTGACCGGTGAGCATCTCGTACAGGACGATGCCCAGCGAATAAACGTCGGAGCGCGCGTCGGCGCGGCCCTTGGTGACGAGCTCGGGGGCGATGTAGCTGACCGTGCCGATGACCAGCCCGGTCGTGGCGGCGTTCGACTGCGCGGTCACCGCCCGCGCCAAACCAAAGTCGGCGACCTTCACCTGCCCGCGGTCGGAGATGAGCACGTTCTCGGGCTTGATGTCGCGATGGATGAGACCTGCCGCGTGGGCCGCCGCGAGGGCGGAGGCGACCGGCTCGATCAACTCGATGGCACGGCGGGGATCCATCGGCGCCTCGCGGGTGATCACTTGCCGCAACGTGAAGCCCTGGACGTACTCCATCACGATGTAGGGGCGCCCGTGGTCGGTTCCCTGGTCGAAGACGCTGACCACGTTGGGGTGGGACAGGTGCGCGGCCGCGCGCGCCTCGGCGTCGAAGCGCCTGGCGAAGTCGTCGGAGTCCCCGAGCCCGTCGTTCATGACCTTGAGCGCGACGGTCCTTGACAACCGCAGGTCGTGCGCGACGTAGACCGTGGCCATCCCCCCGCGCGCCAGCTTCTTGACGACCTCGTACCGGTCGTCAAGCACCTGGCCCACCAGGCCACCGTTGCGGTCTGTCGTCAACACGCTTCTCCGGGCGCGGAAAGGGAAAGAGGAGCAAGCCGGCCCAGCCCTGAGTGTAAGCAGGACGGCCAAGGCGTCCGGCGACGACACCCCGTCGTTGTGGCAGGCTGGGTCCGGGACCGCACTGATGGGGATCGCCACCCGGCTGAAGCTCGCTCGCCTGATCTACCTGTCGCCAGACCAGCCGGACGCGGTCTCCGACCTGGCCTCCGCGGCCTTCGCCGGCGGTGCCGACGCCGTTGTCCTGGTGGAGTCCCTCGATGCGCCCATCGCGGACGCCACGGCCGCTGAGTGCATCCCCGAGATCCGCGAAGCGGCCCGTACCACGCAGGGCCTCACCGGCTACCTGGGGCGCCCGATCCGCGCCGCCGAGCTCGCCCCCGACCTGCTCGTGCTCGCCGACGACGCGGCGGACGCGGCACGCACCAGAACGCGGGTCGGGCGCTGGACGATGATCGGACGGCGCTGCAACGGCACCGACGAGGTCGACCGGGCGCTGGCCGACCCCGCCGTCGATTTCCTGCTGGTGGGTCCGGGGCTCCCGCACATCCGGCACGCAGCCGCATCCGCGCCCGCCGATGACCCGACCTCGAAGCCGTGGTTCGCCGTGGGCGGGGTCACCCTCGAGACGCTGGACGCCGTGCTCCGGGCAGGCGCCATGCGCGTGGGCGTCGGGGCGGCCATCACCGAGGCGTCCAACCCCGAGGAGGCGACACGCGCGCTGAAGAACCGGCTTCGGAGGGCCTGGAACGACGACCCGCGCATGGAGGCCGTCACGGCAGCGGCCTTCGGCACGTCAGCGGGCCTCACGCTCCAACCGGACGCCTCCCCCCGGCACACCGACCTGCACCTGTGATCGGCCTGCCGACGGCTTGGGCCGGCAGAGCCGTTCGCCGCTCAGAAGTCGCGGCGGACCGCGAGCCGGGCCAGTTCGGCCAGACCGGTGCGGCCGACATCGTCGAAGGTGCCTTCATCGAGGGCCTCGATCGCCGCGTCGTACTCGCGGTGGATCTCGTCCTCGACGGCAGCCCGCGCGCCGCTGGCGTCGATGATGTGGCGTGCGTGCTCCACCTGGTCGGCGTCCAAGCTGGGATCGCCGAACAGATCCGCGAGCTCGGCCGCGTCGGCGTCCGATGCGCGGCCGAAGGCTTCGGCGGCCAGCAGGGTGAGCTTTCCTGCCCGAAGATCCTCCCCGGTCTCCTTCCCGGTCAGCGAGGCGTCCCCGTAGACGCCCAGGACGTCGTCCCGGTACTGGAAAGCCCGGCCCAACGGCTGCCCGAACGCGGTCAGCGCTTCGAGCTGAGCGGCCGTGCCCCCGGCCAGGGCAGCTCCGATGTGCAGCGGACGCCGGATCGTGTAGGACGCCGACTTCCACGTCACCACGGTGCGGGTGAGGTCGGCCAGCCGTTGCCGGCCTTCGGGCGTGCGGCCGATGCGATAGGGGTCCTGGGCCTGGGCCACGATGTCCAGATATTGCCCCGCGGTCACCTCGGTGCGCATCGCCTCCAGGTGGGGGCGCGCACGGTCGAGGGCTGCGGCGTCCAGACCGGTGCGCCGGAACATCTCCTCCGACCACATCAGCAGCAGGTCACCCAGCAGTACGGCCCCGGCCTGGCCGAACGCCGCCGAGTCTCCCCGCCAGCCGGCCGCGCGGTGGTCTGCCTCGAACTGGCGGTGGGCTGCGGGCACGCCGCGGCGGGTGTCTGAGGCGTCCATGACGTCGTCGTGGACGAGAGCCGACACGTGCAGGACGTCCAGGGACGCGGCGGCTCGGACCACCGCGTCCGGTAGGTCACGGCCTCCGCCGACGGCGACGAACGCCCAGGCGCAGAATGCAGGGCGGAGCCGCTTACCGCTCGCCGTGAAGAGCCGAGCCCGGGCGAGCAACGG
>JBKHWW010000087.1:0-11050 GCA_046566345.1 Actinomycetes bacterium | reverse complement strand
TGTTGCCCATACCAATATCGACAGGAGTGGACGCCATGGCCAAGCGCAGCACCAGCCCCGTGACCGACCTGGCCCTCGTGGCCGTCTTCGCCGGGCTCATCTCGGCGTTCACGCTGGCCCCGGCGATCCCGGTCGGCCCGCTGATGGTGCCGATCACCCTGCAGACCCTGGCCGTCGCCCTGACGGCCATGATCCTCGGACCCTGGCGGGGCTTCGCCGCCACCTCGCTGTACGTGCTGATCGGCCTGGCGGGGCTGCCCGTGTTCGCGGGTGGGATGTCCGGGGTCGGCGTCCTCGCTCGGCCCTCGGCCGGATACCTGCTCGCCTTCCCGCTCGCCGCCCTGCTGATCGGCTTCCTGGCGCGCATCGTCGTGCGCCGCACGCCAGCGCGCGGCGGACTTCGGTGGGGACTGTTGTTCGCCGCCGGAATGGCCGGGTCCATCGTGTTCGTGCACCCGCTCGGCATCCTGGGTATGAGCATCAACGGCGGCCTGCCCCTGGACAAGGCCTTCATGGCGGACATGCTGTACTGGCCCGGTGACGTGATCAAGAACGTGATCGCGTCGGGTGTCGCGGTGGCCGTCCACCGAGCCTTCCCCGGGCTTCTCGAGCGCCCGGCCGCCCACGCTGACCAGGAGTCACTCCGCGTCGGATGATCCGCTTCGAGGGCGTGCGCGTCACGGTCCCCACGCCTGGTGTGCCCGGCCAACCGTGGGGCGTCAAGGCGCTGTTGGACGACATCACGTGCACGATCCCCGAGCGCCGGGTTGCGATCGTCGGCGCCAACGGCTCGGGGAAGTCGACCCTCTTGAGGCTCGTCAACGGCCTCGTCCTAGCTACGTCCGGGCGGGTGCTCGTCGACGGTCTGGATCCAGCCACCGACGGTCGCGGCGTCCGGCAGCGGGTCGGGTTCGTCTTCACCGACCCCCTCAGCCAGCTCGTGATGCCCACGCCGATCGAGGACGTGGAGCTGAGCCTGCGCCGCACTGTCCGGGACCGTAGGCAGCGCAGAGACGCCGCGCGCGCCCTCCTTTCCGAACGCGGGCTCGGTGGCGTCGCCGACCAGAGCATCTACGACCTCTCGGGGGGCGAGCGGCAGCTGGTGGCCCTGGTTGCCGTCCTCGCGGTCCGGCCGGCCGTTCTGGTCGCGGACGAGCCCACCACCCTGCTCGATCTGCGTAACCGCATCGTCCTCCGCCGTGTCCTCGCCGAGCTCGACCAGCAGGTGGTGTTGGCCACCCACGACCTCGAGCTGGCCTCCGACGCCGAGCGCGTTCTCGTGGTGGACGGCGGACGCGTGGTGGCGGACGGCGCACCGGCCGAGACCCTCACCTACTACGAGCGGTTGATGACGTGAACGCGGCGCGCGCGCTCCTGGGCATTCACGTCCCCGGCGCCACGGTGTGGCACCGGATGCCGGTCGGGTGGAAGTACGGGGTGCTGCTCGCGCTCACGCTTCCCGCCGTCGTCACGCGAGAGCCGTGGGTGGTCCTCGCGTCGCTGGCGCTCGCCCTGTTCTTGGTCGCCACGACACGCTCACCCTTGCGCCTGGCCTGGGGAATGCCGGCAGGCCTGGCCCTGCTGCTCGGAGCGTTGGCTGCGTTCCACGCGCTCACCGGGGCTCCGCAGACCGCGGTCGTCGTGGTCGGAACGACCCTGGTTGCCCTGTACGCGAGCCGCCTGGTCCTGCTGACCACCCCGATGCCCGCGCTCATCGACGCCCTCGTCGCAGCTGCAGGCCCGTTCCGGCGCCTCGGCCTCAGCCCGGAGCGGTTCGGGCTGGCGGTGGCCGTCCTCGTCCGCTCGATCCCGTTCGTCGTCGCGGCTTTCGGCGACGTGCGCGACGCGGCTCGAGCGCGTGGCCTCGAGCGCAACCCGGTCGCATCCGTCACCCCTGTGGTGATCCAGACTGTCGCGTACGCCCGGGCCACGGGCGACGCGCTCACGGCCCGCGGTCTCGGCGATGTCGAGGGCTAGGATCGCTGCGTGAGTACCACAGCCGCCGATCCCCCGCGTCGTGACGGAGCGGACGTCTTGGGCGTGCCCAGCGTCGGGACCGCGCGCGGAAGCGCCTCGTTGCCTGTGACCGGGCACGAGGGCATTGACGCGGCGCTGGCGTCCCTCCACCTCGGTCCCGACGTGAACGTTCACCACGACGAGCTGGCGGCCGCGCTGGACGCGGTGCAGCAGGCGCTCAACCTCGCCTCCCGGTCGCCCCTGCCGCGCCGGTGAGGTTGGACGCTGCGCTCGTCTCCCGCGGCCTGGCTCGCTCGCGCGGCCAGGCGCAGGACCTCATCGCCGCCGGGCTCGTCAAGGTGAACGGACGCCGTCCCCGCCGGTCGTCCATGCGGGTCGACGAGGCCGACGTGCTGGTCGCCCACGCCGATCCTTGGGTCTCGCGAGCCGCCCACAAACTGCTCGGCGCCTTGGACGCCTCGGGCACGACCGTGGCGGGTCGAGCGTTGGACGCGGGTGCGTCGACCGGGGGTTTCACGCAGGTCCTGTTGGCCCGAGGCTGCTCCTTGGTGCACGCCGTCGATGTCGGGCACGGGCAACTGGCTGGGGCAATCGCGTCCGACCCGCGGGTGGTTGTCCACGAAGGTCTCAACCTTCGCGACCTCACGCTGGCTGACATCGGGGGACAGCCGGTCGACGTGGTCGTGGCTGACGTGTCCTTTATTTCCCTGCGCCTGCTCGTCGGGCGGCTCCGGGCTGTCGCGGCCGACGACGCGATCGCCCTGATCATGGTCAAGCCCCAGTTCGAGTTGGGTCGTGCGGCCCTCGACTCGAGGGGGGTTCTGGCCGAGCCCGACCGGGCGCACGAGGCGGTCGATCTGGTCGCCCAGGCCGCGTCGCGTTCCGGCTGGCGAGAGCTGTGGCGCGGCGAGAGCCCGCTGCCCGGGGAGGCCGGGAACCGGGAGTTCTTCCTCAGACTCCAGGCGGTCGGCGGTGTCGGAGGCTGACGTTAGGCTGGCGCCGTGACGCAACGACACATCGCACTTGGCATCCACCACCAGCGTCCCGAGGCGCTCGAGGCCGCCCGAGACTTCGTCGCCCAGCTGTCGGGCCACGACTTCGTCTGCTGGCTCAGGGAGCCCTCCTACTCGGCGCTCGCAGGCTACGTCACCGACGGCGAGGTGCGCTCGTTCAACGAGGAGCCGGAGTCAACGGTGGAGTTGGTCGTGGTGTTCGGCGGGGACGGCACCATCCTGCGCGCGGCCGAATGGGCCGTGCCGCTCGGGCGCCCCGTTCTCGGCGTCAACCTCGGGCACGTAGGCTTCCTCGCCGAACTCGAGCCGAGCGAATCGCACACGTTGGTCGACCGCGTGGTCGAACGCGACTACCGCGTCGAGGAGCGCCTCTGCCTCGAGGTCCAGCTCTACGACCGGAGGCACGGCGAGGTCATCTGGTCCAGCTTCGCGATCAACGAGGTGTCGCTGGAGAAGGCGGCGCGCGAACGCATGATCGAGGTTCTGGTCGACATCGACGGGCGTCCGCTGTCGCGCTGGGGTACCGACGGCGTCCTCGTAGCGACCCCGACGGGGTCGACGGCCTACGCATTCTCTGCGCAGGGTCCCGTGCTGTGGCCAGACCTGGACGCGATACTCGTGGTTCCACTGCTGGCCCACGCGCTGTTCGCGCGGCCCTTGGTCCTGAGCCCGCGCTCGGTGGTGGATGTGACGATGCTGCCGAACCCGCCCACCGGCGGCGTCCTGTGGTGCGACGGGCGGCGGAGCACCGACGTCGCACCCGGCAACGTGGTTCTCGTCCGCAGGAGCCGCCACAAGCTGCGCCTCGCACGCACCTCCGAACAGCCGTTTGTTCACCGCCTGGTCAAGAAGTTCGACCTGCCCATCCACGGCTGGCGCGGCCAGGCCGAGCGCGACGCCGAGGCCATGCGAGCCGCCCGCGGGGTCGAGGATGCTCACTGAGCTACGCATCGCCGGCCTGGGCGTCATCGACGAGGCCAGCATTGAGCTGGGGCCCGGGTTCACCGCGATCACGGGCGAGACGGGTGCTGGAAAGACCATGATCGTGTCGGGTTTGGGGCTGCTCACCGGCGGCAAAGCGGAGACTCGTCTCATCCGGCATGGGGCCGCGCGCGCCCTCGTCGAGGGCCGTGTGGCCTGCGACGCCTCTCTGTCGGCTGCGGTCGACGACGCGGGCGGCTTGGTCGAGGCGGGGGAGGTCCTGCTGACCCGCGTGCTGACGCCCTCCCGCTCACGCGCCCTCGTCGGTGGGGGGCAGACGACGGTGCCGCGGCTCGTCGACCTGGTGGGGGACAGAATCACGATCCACGGCCAGAGCGAACAGCTCCGCCTGGGAACCCCCGACCGCCAGCGCGAAGTCCTGGACCAGTCTGCCGGCGCCGAGCTGGGTCGACTGATGGCGGAGTATCAGACGCGGTGGGCCCAGCATCGCGCTTGGTCGGCCGAGCTGGCCGAGCTGACCGGGCAGGCACAGGCACGAGCACGTGAGCTGGCGGTGCTCGAGTACGGGCTCAGCGAGATCGGACGCGTGCGCCCGCAGCCGGGCGAGGACGCCGTGCTCGCTGCAGAGGCGCGCAGGCTCCAGGCGGTGAACGACCTGCGCCTCGCAGCGCGCAGGGCGCTGGCTGCGCTGGCCGGCGAGGACGAGTCGTCCGATGCACCCACCGCGTTGGCCCTCGTGGGTTCGGCGCGGCGGGCCTTGACCGGCATCGCCGATGCCGACCCTGCTGCCGCGCGGCTGGCACGCCAGGTCGAGGACGCGTCGTTCCTCTTGGCGGACGCCTGCGGCGAACTCGCCTCCTACCTCGATCGGCTCGACGCGGACCCGCTGCGACTGGAATGGATCGCCGACAGGCTCTCGTCACTGCAGGGCTTGACGCGCAAGTATGGCGCCACCATCGACGACGTGCTGGCGTGGGAATCGGCCGCGGCCGTGGAGGCGGCGACGCTGGCGGGTTCCGACCAGCGCATCGCCGACCTCGGCGCAGCGCTGGATCGGATGCACGGCGAACTCACCGACCTCGCCGAGCACATCACCGCAGCACGGCGGGCAGCGGCCACCATGCTGACCGCTCACATCGAGGCGGAGCTGGCCGCCCTGGCCATGCCTCGGGCCAGGCTCGCCTTCGAGGTGTCTCCAGCAGGCGGCCTTGGCCCGCACGGCGGCGACCAAGTGGTCCTCACGTTCGCAGCCAACCCCGGTTCGACGCCGGCACCGCTGGCGAAGGCGGCGTCGGGGGGCGAGCTCTCCCGCGTGCGGCTGGCTCTCGAGGTCGTCCTGGCGGACCGCAGCGAGGGTCGCACCTTCGTTTTCGACGAGGTGGACGCCGGCGTCGGCGGCGCGGTGGCCCTCGAGATCGGACGACGCCTCTCGCGGCTGTCCCGCACCGCGCAGGTGATCGTGGTGACGCACCTCGCTCAGGTGGCGGCCTTCGCCGATCGTCACTTCGTCGTGCACAAGTCGGACGACGGCCAGGTGACCACGTCAGACCTCCGCGAGGTGACGGGGGCGGCCCGTGCCGAGGAGTTGGCCCGCATGATGGCGGGCCTCGAGGGCACGGACGCGGCGCGCGCCCACGCGGGGGAACTCCTCGCCGAGGCGGCGCGCGTGTGACGTGGCCGGTAGTGTTCCTGCTGAGCCAGGACGATGCCGAACGAGGCCGGCATGGCGAGCAGCAGATACAGCAGCCGACTCTCGCCGGAAGTGCCACACGCTGACATGATCCCTGGCCGCCGAACTCGGGCAAGGGCCCGCTCACCAGAGCCTGCGGCGGCCGCGGTGCTGCCGACAGGTGGCGTACGATCGCTGGGGTGATTGCGGGCGGAGGGGCCCAGCCGAAGGCACGCACCATGATCGTCTCGGTGCCCGTGCTGAACCAGGACCTGAGTCTGGCAGACGAGCCGGCCATCGGCAGGTGGCTGTCGCTCGCGAGCTGGTACGTCATGAAAGGCGAAGAACCCTACTTCGACGGACCGGTCTCCCGCCGGGTCGCGGTCATCGACGTGGACCCGACCTCGGGTGCGCTTCGTCCGGGAGCGCGCTTCGTCGACGGAAGGCCACTCGGCGAGACCTCCTACTACGAGGTCGAGCCTGGCGAGCGAGACGCGTGGGGTGTCGGGGAGATCGCGCGCCTCGACAGCGACGCTT
This sequence comes from Actinomycetes bacterium, assembly GCA_046566345.1. Lineage (GTDB taxonomy): Bacteria > Actinomycetota > Actinomycetes > Propionibacteriales > Propionibacteriaceae > Propioniciclava. Next base: position 4,912 of record JBKHWW010000087.1, on the reverse strand, counting down.
TCCTTCAGGCAAGCGTTTTCGGGACCGTGATCCAGACCGTGCAGATGTTCGAGCGGGCGCCCATGCTGGGTCGGCCGGTGCGGTGGGCGTTTGCCGGCGAGCAGTTGCTGGTCGTGCCGCGCGCCGGAGAGATGGCGAACGCGTTCTACCAACGAGAAACGGCGAGCCTGCAGTTCTTCTCCGTGGGAGGAGACGAGCCGGGGCGACAGCCGATCCACACTGCCTTGTCGCACGATGTCGTCGCGCACGAGACGGCTCACGCCGTCCTGGACGGGATCTGCCCTGACCTCTATGACGCGATCAGCCCCCAGGCGAGGGCGCTGCACGAGACGTTCGCCGACATCGTCAGCCTCTTGTCCAGCCTGGGCGACCGCCACAGGCTGCGCATGGAACTCGATATTGAGGGCCGCAGCCTGCGCAGTCAGACCACGTTCGCCCGCCTTGCCGAGCAGCTCGGCCGCGAGGTGGGTGCGGAGGTCGGCGCGGACGCCCTCCGAGACGCCAATAACCGCAGGACGCTCAAGTCCGGGGACACGTCACGCGACCGCCACAACCGGCCCAACTACGTCGATGGCATCGCGCCCCACGACCTCAGCATGGTGATGACCGGGGCGTTCTATGGGGTGTTTCGTCGCCTCGCCGTCGCTGAACGCACGCGCTTTCAGGTGGGCATTCCGAAATCCTGGGCGCGGCTCGGCCTCGGACCCGCGGCGTTGGGTGCCCACCTTGCAGCACAGCGGGTCGCCCAATCCGTCATTCGGGCGCTGGACCACCTGCCGCCGGGGGAGGCGACTTTCGCCGATTTCGGCCGCGCGTTCCTTGCCGCCGACCGTCTCGGTCACCCGCGTGGCGAGGTGGTTCGCGGCTGGCTCGTCAACGAGCTCATGGATCGGGGCGTCGTCGCTCGACGCCGCGAACTCACGCCGCCGTCGTCATGGCCAGCGGTGGCGGGCTGGGACGGTGCCGCGATCGAAGCCGACGCCGGAGCTGCCCGCCGGTTCGTGCAACGTAACCGCCAGGCGCTGGGCGTGGCCGAAGGCGTGCCGTTCGCCGTGCAGCGGTACTCGACCGGGCGTGGCCAGACCGTGGTGCGCGTCACCTGGACTGCACAGGAGCCGAACGCAGCGGCCTCCAGGATCGCGCCGCTTCGGGCGGTGAGCACAGGGACGGCACTCGTCGCCGACACCAGCTCCGGCCGGGTGTTGAGTCTGCTGAAGAGCGACACGACCCACCCGCGACAGGCCACCGACCGTGATCGTGTGGTCCGGTGGCTGGCAGACGAGGGGTTGCTGCTCACTCCCGAAGAGGCAGTGGGGCCGGATGGTCGGCGGCTCGTCGCCCCCCTCGTCGCTCGCTCGGTGCGCCAGACCCTGACCCTGACGGGCGGGGCTCGCATGGTCCACTGCCTCAACTTCCCGACCCCTGAAGGCTGAGTCATGGCGGACCTTGTCGTGCGCGCGTACAACGTCGGCTTCGGCGACGCCCTCCATGTCGAGGTGCCCGACCTGGACCCTTCAGGCACGGAGGTGGTCCGCCACCTCGTGGTGGACGTCGGTAACGTGCTGTCTGGCAAGAGGTCGGACGCCTCCGTGTTGTTGCCGGTCGTCGACGACATCGCCCGAAGGACCGGAGGCAGGGCCGACCTTTACGTTCTCAGCCATGAACACCTGGACCACGCCCAGGGGCTACTGTTCGCCGCCCAGCAAGGCGTCCACCTGGCGGCCGATCATGTGTGGCTTCCCGCGTCGGCGGCGCCGGACTACTACGCGCGCCATCCGCAGGCGCGGCGTCGTCGTTTGGCGGAACTGGAGCAGCTGCGCACCGTCCGGGCTCTGCTGGCGGCGTCCCCGAGGCGCGCTACCCCGCAGATGCGGCACTTGCTGGCCAACAACGACGCATCCAGCACTCGGGCCTGCATGGATCATCTTCGCGGCCTGTCGGCACGGGGCGCCACGTACGTCTGGCGGGGCCGAGGACTCGAGTCCGGAGTCGATCACCCTTTCCACGAGGCGCGGCTCGAATTGTGGGCGCCCGAGGAGGACATGTCGATCTACTACGGCCGATTCTTCCCGATCGCTCCGGGAGCGGGGGCGCAGCGGGCCCCTGTGGCACCCGCCGGCGTGGACGGCCGCGCCTTCGGGCGCCTGGCGAGGTCATGGCGCCAAGGGGTGGGTGACGCGGTGCTCGCGATCGACAGGGCGGCGAACAACTCCAGCGTCGTCTTCGCGCTCGAGTGGCGCGGATGGCGGCTCCTCTTCCCTGGTGACGCCGAGCTCCGCAGTTGGCGGACCATGGACCAGGCCCAGGTGATCCGGCCCGTCGACTTCCTGAAGGTCGGCCACCACGGCAGTCACAGCGCCACACCGCCGGACGAGATCTTGCAGCGTCTCCTGCCGACCGAGCAAACCGTGCCCCCCGACCGCCGACGGAGGGTGGCCGTGGTGTCGACGGAGGACCAGGTCTGCAACGCCGGACCTCACCCGCCGACGCTGGACCGTATCCGCGATCGAGTCGACCAACTCGTCACTACTCAAGCCGTCGGACCCGGCAGCGCGGTCGAGATCCGCTTCCAAGGCTGAGGCCTCGCACCTCCAACACGAAGGAGATCGTCTATGTCCGTCACCCGGCAGGAGAAGGCCCTGAGCGTCACACTGCGCGTCGTGGGCGTCGTCATGATCGTCGCCCTCTGGCCTCTGACCCTGCTGTGGCCCTCAGGTTGGTCGTGGCACAGCGGCGGCCATTCGTACTACCTACCGATGATCCTGGGACTGTACGCAACGCTGGGCGCCTTTCTCCTGTGGGCCAGTCGGGCGCCGCTGGAGCACCTGAGCCTGATCTGGTTCACGGTGTGGTCGAGCGTCGTTCACGCGGGCATCATGGCCGTCCAAGCCGTCGCGGGTGGGCCGGAGACCATCGGGCACCTCGGCGGAGACGTGCCCGCCCTGCTCGTCGTCGCGGGCGTGCTCGGCGTCCTGACAACCAGGGCGCTCAGGGCCCGCGCACGCTGAGATCGACGCGTGTGTCCACCCGTCCCGGCGGTCTCGGCGTAGCGTGGCCCCATGGCCCGCAGACGACGTTGGTGGGTGATCGCCCTCGCCGGGGTGATAACCGTGGCATTGGTTGCGGCTGGCGCCTACCTGATCGCCAGGCCCCGGCTCTCGACCTCTCGCACGGGGGATCAGGATCTCCTCGGCGCCCTGGGCTCGCCGGCCGGCTTCAACGAGCTGGCCGCGGTGCTGGTCGAACGCGGCAGGCCCGCCCGGTACGCCGGTATCGGCGCTGACGAACGACGCCCGTTCGAGACCGGCTCCAACGGCAAGACCATGACCGGCATGCTCCTGGCGGACGCCGTCGAGCGCGGCGAACTCGCCCTCGAGGACCGCTTGGACCGATGGGTCCCCGAGATAGCCGGGTCTCCGGTCGGCCAGGTCACGTTGGCGTCCCTGGCCACGCACACCTCGGGCCTGCCTCGCGACGGTGCGCATTCGCCGCTGACGCTGTGCTGGGTGATCGGGACGAACTGCATCGGCGCCGACGAGGCCACCCTGCTGGCCGACCTCACAGCGGCGTTGCTGGCGACGCCAGGACGTGTGGCCTACTCGAACCTCGGCACCGGGGCGCTCGGGCTGGCGCTCACGCGAGCCACAGCGCAGCCGTATCCCGACCTAGCCGAGAGACTCCTGGAGCCGCTGGGCATGCTCTCCACCCGGGTGCAGACGCCCCAGACGGGCCCACTCGCACCGCGCGGCTATCAACCCTGGGGTATCCGGCCGGAGAACTGGGTGATGGACGCCTACCAGCCCGTGGGCGGGTTCGTGAGCACGGCGTCCGACATGGGCAACTATCTGCGGGCCGTCCTGGAGGGCACCGCCCCCGGCATGGACGCCACGCGTCAGCGCGTGGAGGCCCACGATCTGCCCCCCGTGGGCAGCGTCAGAAGCGCGGGGGTGGGACTGTTCTGGATCGTCGGCACGCTCGACGGACGCAGCGTTCTGCTCCACACCGGCGAGACCGGCGGCTACCGGAGCGCAATGATCGTCGACCCCGAGCGCGGCCGGGCCGCGATGGTGCTCTCGAACGTGAACAAGCCGGTGGGCGGCCTCACCGAAAGCGTCCTCCGCGCACCTTGAGCAGAGCCGTCTCCCGACCCCAGGCTGCTGATGCGCGGGTCACCGTCCCACGCCCGGCGACGCGCCAGCCTCGCCTTGACGGCGGGTGCACAATGAGAACCACACGGGTGTGATCCGTCGGTTCTAGGTGATGCAGGGGAAGGCAGCACCGAAGGAACCGAAGGGAGAGCGCCATGACAACGACTCGCGGAGTCCTTCAGATCCTGTCCGCGCCGTCGCCGCTGTGCCCCCACATCGAGTGGGCGGTCGGTGGCGTGTTCGGCGCGCCCGCCTCTTTCGAGTGGAAGCCACAGCCGGCCGAGCGCGCCACCTACCGCACTGAGTTCACCTGGCGCGGGCGGGTCGGCAGCGCCGCGCAGTTGACCAGCGCGCTGAAGAGGTGGCCGCGCCTGAGGTTCGAAGTGACCGAGGAGGGCACCCTCGACTCAGAGGGTGAGCGCTACTCCTATACCCCCGGACTGGGTGTCTTCCACGCGACTATGGGCATCCACGGGGACGTGCTCGTTCCCGAGGACAGGATTCGGCAGGCGGTGTTGTCCAGCCGAGGGGATCATCGGGCACTCGCGGCTGCCCTCGACGAACTCCTGGGCACGGCGTGGGACGCCGAGCTCGAAGTCTTCCGGCTAGCGGCCGACGGTGAGGCGGTCCGCTGGATGCACGAAGTCGATGACGGGCCACTTGCTGGGCGGCGCAGGTGCTCTCGAGCTCATCGCCACCGTCTTGGCGCTCCGCGACCGGATGTCGCCGCCCACGATCAACCTCGACGACCCCGAGGACGATCT
>JBKHWW010000086.1:0-10563 GCA_046566345.1 Actinomycetes bacterium | reverse complement strand
ACGTTGACGAGGCGCTGGTGACCTTCACCGCGGACGTCGACCACGTCCAGCAACAAGGTGTCGACATTGCCCGTCACAACCTGGCCAACGACCCGATGGCCTTCGCCGAGGAGCCGGTGGTGGCGCGCTTCCTCTCCACGGTCGGCTCTGACGGTTTGCCCCTGGTGCTCGTGGACGGAGTCACCGTGCTCACCGGCCGCTACCCGACGCGCGACATGCTCGCCCGGTTCGCCGGCGTGGCGGCGGCCGACCGGCCGGTGCTCACGCTGGCGGAGGGCGGCGGCTGCTGTAGCGGCTCCGGTTGCTGCTGAGATGCCCAGGATGCGTTTCCAGGCCGAGCCCACGCGATTCCTCTTCCTCACCGGCAAGGGCGGGGTGGGCAAGACGTCCATCGCCTGCGCCGCAGCCGTCAGCCTGGCCGAGCAGGGGCGCCGCGTCCTGCTCGTGAGCACCGACCCGGCGTCGAACGTCGGCCACGTCTTCGGCGTCGCCATCGGCAACACCGTCACCGGTGTCCCGGGCGTGCCCGGCCTGGACGCGCTCGAGATTGACCCCGAGCAGGCGGCCCAGGAGTACCGGGAGCGGATCGTCGGCCCGGTCCGCGGCCTGCTGCCCGAGAAGGAGATCGCGGCCATCACCGAGCAGCTCTCCGGGTCGTGCACCACGGAGATCGCCTCCTTCAACGAGTTCACGGGCCTGCTCGCCGACCCCGCGCAGGCGGCCCGCTACAACCACGTCGTTTTCGACACCGCCCCCACCGGGCACACGCTGCGCCTGCTCAAGCTGCCCGGCGAGTGGACCGGCTTCCTCGACGCGGGCCTGGGGGACGCCTCGTGCCTCGGTCCGCTGGCCGGGCTGGACAAGCAGCGGTCGCAGTACCGAGGGTCCGTCGAGGCCCTTGCCGACCCGTCGATCTCGCGGGTCGTCCTGGTGGCTCGTGCCCAGCCGATCAGCCTCGCCGAGGCGGCGCGCACCGCAGACGAGCTGGTTCTCGCGGGGATCGCGCCCAGCCACCTGGTGGTCAACGCCGTGCTCCCCGCCGACGCCGACCCGGACGCGCTGGCGCAGGCGATCCGCGCTCGGGAGCAGTCCGCCCTGGCCGCCATGCCGCCCAGGCTGCGGACCCTGCCGCGGGACACGATCGCGCTCAAGCCCGACACGATGGTGGGTTTGTCCGCACTGCGCACCCTGTTCGACGACCAGCCCCCCTCTGCGGACAACGCTGCCCCGCACGCCGCCGCCCCCGACCCAGCCGCTGGTGCGGCGGGCGTCCACGACACCACGGGCCTGGACGCCCTCGTCGACGAGCTCGTGAAGATGGGCCCGGGGCTCGTCTTGTGCATGGGCAAGGGCGGCGTCGGCAAGACGACGATCGCGGCGGCGATCGCCGCTCGCCTCGCCGAACTCGGCCACCGCGTCCACCTGACCACCACCGACCCGGCCGCCCATCTCGACCGGACGCTCGGCGAGAACACGGATATGCCGTCCCTGACGGTGTCGCGCGTCGATCCGGTCGTGGCGGTGCAGGAGTACCGGGACCACGTGCTCGCCACCAAGGGCAAGGGGCTCGACGACGCAGGCAAGGCGCTCCTCATCGAGGACCTGAAGTCGCCTTGCACCGAGGAGGTGGCGGTCTTCCGCCAGTTCTCCCACCTGGTGAACGAGGCCCGCCGCCAATATGTAGTGATGGACACGGCGCCGACGGGGCACACCCTGCTGCTCATGGACGCCACCGGCTCCTACCACCGCGAGATCGTCCGCACGATGCCGGCCAGCGCCCACTTCAGCACCCCGCTGATGCGCCTGCAGGACCCGGGCCACACTCGCGTCGTGCTGGTCACGCTGCCCGAGACCACGCCGGTGCTCGAGGCGAGCGCGCTGGCCGACGACCTCGAACGTGCCGGCATCCACCCCTGGGCCTGGGTGGTGAACCAGTCGGTCGCGGCGGCGGACACCACCTCGCCGCTTCTGCTGCGGCGCGCAGCCCAGGAGCAGGGCCCCTTGGACGCGGTCCGCGCGCGGGCGCAGCGCCTGGCGATCGTCCCGCTGCTGGCCTCCGAACCCACCGGCGTCCACGCCCTGGCCCGACTCGCCACGCCGTACGCCGTCGCGAGCGCCGCCGCACACCTGGAACCCGCCGCCCGCCCGTGGGCAACCGTCACAGCGCAGGCGGTCCGATGAGTCGGATACTCGCCACCGTGGAGTGCTGCGTCGTCGACGAACCGGCGGCCCTCATACCGGCCGGGGACGCCGCAGAACTCGCGTCCCTGCTCAAGGCGTTGGCAGACCCGGTCCGGCTCCGGTTGCTGAGGTTCGTGGCCGAGTCCCCGGACACCACCGCCTGCGCCTGCCACATGCCCGGCGCCCTGGGCATCGCGCAGCCGACACTGTCGCACCACCTACGCAAGCTGGTGGAGGCCGGCCTTCTCGCCCGCGAGCAGCGCGGACGCTGGGCCCACTACCGTCTCCGAGCCGAGGCAATCGCGCCGATCCGCGCCTATTTGGACGCCGCCGTCCGGCCCCTCCCGGGGCCGCTTCCCTTCGTCCGGCCCCTCCCGGGGCCGCACGAAGGGATCTCTCAGCCCAGCTTGACGTAGAGCGAAAGCGCCGGGTCGATGATCTTGCCCGGGTTGAGGTGTTTGCCCGGGTCGGTGGCGTCGAACAGGCTGCGCAGCATGCCGACGCCCTCGGCCGAGACGACCTGTTCCATCCAGGGGGCGTGCTCCATCCCTACACCGTGGTGGTGGGAGAGGGTGCCGCCGGCGTCCACGAACGCCTGCTGGATCGCCGTCTTCACCACGGCGTACTCGCGGTCGGGCTCGTCGCCGACCTTGAACGCGAACGTGAAGTAGAGGCAGGCGCCGGCATGGTAGCTGTGCGAGAGATGACACATCACCCACCCCTGCTTGCCCAGCTGGTCGAAGGCTCGCTGCGCGGCGGCGAAGACGGCGCGGTGGACGCCGTTGAGCTTCGACCACGGCGCCGCCGTCTCGGACACGTCGCCCATCACGTCCTGCTCGAGGAGGAAGTCGCGCAGGTAGGGGGTGTCGAACTTCTTCTGGTCGTAGAGCGCGCCGGGCCCGGTGCCGAGCACCAGCGCACCGTGCTCCTTGGCAATCTTGGCCACGACCTTGCGGCGCCGGCTCACCTCGTCGGCGGACCCCTCGAAGCACACGTACGAGATGCACATCTGGTCGGTGTCCCAACCCCGCCGGCGCATGAACGCCCACAGCGCCTCCTGCCCGCGGGCGGCCACCTTCTTCTTCAGCGTCTTCGCCTCCTTCTGCGTCGACAGAGAGAAGGCGGTCTCGTGGGCGTCCGAGATGCGCACGAACGTCGTGGGCACCTCCTGGGCCGACATGGTGCGGATCGCAGCCAGAGCCGCCTTCCACTCCGGGTACATGTAGGCGACCACCACCCGCTCCTCGGGCAGTCGGTGCACGTGCACCCAGAGCTCGGTGATCACGCCGAGGCGTCCCTCGGAGCCGATGAACATCTCGCGCAGCGACGGACCGGTCGACTCGGTGGGCACGGGCCGCAGACGCACCGTCCCGCTCGGACGGACCACGGTCATGCCGCGGACGATATCGGCGATGTCGCCGTACTTGTCCGACTGCATGCCGCTGGACCGGGTCGCGGCCCAGCCGCCGACGGTCGAGTGGGTGAACGAGTCGGGGAAGTGGCCCAGGGTCCAGCCGCGGTCGTTGAGGGCCTCCTCGAGGTCGGGGCCCTGCATGCCGGCGCCGACTCGCGCAAGGCCGGCCTCCTCGTCGAGCTCGTGGACGCCGACGAGCAGGCCCATGTCCATCGAGACGATCATGCGGGTCTCGGCCGGATCGAGCTGAAGGCTCCGGGAGATGTTGGTGCCGCCGCCGTAGGGCACCACCACGGCGTCCGCCTCGACGCACGCGCGCAGGACGGCCTCGACCTCGGCCTCGTCCCGCGGGTAGACGACCGCGTCGGGCAGGCGTCCGTAGTCGAAGCGCGACACGTGGAGCAGTTCGGTGACCGAGGAGCCATGGCCGTGGACGACCCGCTCGTGGGCGTCCGTGGTCACCCGGTCGGACGCCGTGGCCGCGGCCAGGACCGCACGGAGGGCGTCCGGCAACGGCGAGTCGGGGACGGTGGCGGCGTCGAAGGGAATGGTGTCGACCTGGCGCGGGCGCAGGTCGATGCCCAGGGCGTTCTTCACGAATGGGGCGAAAGCTGGCTTGTTCGCGTAGTTGAAGAAGATGCCCTCCTCGCCCCATCCCCACCACTTCATGTGCTTGACGGCCGACATCATCGGGACTCTCCTTCGACGGGTGCGGTGTTGCGGTCCCGCTTGCGACGGCGGGAGAGGGCGCGGGACACGGCCCGGACGGCGCCCGAGGGCAGCACCTCCAGGATCGCGCCGATAACCTTGTAGCGCCGGGCCGGGATCGAAACCACCTTGCCGGCCAGCGCGTCGCGCAGGCCCTCTTCGGCGACGCGGTCGGCATCCAGCCACAGGAAATCGGGGATTGCCGACCGCCCCTGGCCGCCCCGAGCGTGGAACTCGGTGCGCGTCCACCCGGGCAGCACGGCCGTGGCTGTCACCCCGGTGCCGACGAGCTCGGCGGCCAGCACCTCGGTGAGGGCGAGCGCGTAAGCCTTGAGAGCGGAGTAGGAGTCTTGCCGGGTCAACGCCGACACCGACGACACTGTGATGATGTGACCCGAGCCGCGCGCGACCATGGCGGCCGCGGCAGCCCCGGCCAGCACGCGCGTGGCGCGCCCCATCACCTCATAGGCGACGTCGATCCGCGGATCGATACCGATCAGAGAGGCCTTGAGCGAGAACCCGGCGTTGTTGACCAAGACGTCGACGTCCCCCTCGGCGAGGCGCTCGACGACGCGGCCCTGGTCGTCGCGGGAGGCCAGGTCGGCCACCATCGTGGAAACCTCGACGCCGTGCGCGGCGCGCAACTCGCCGGCGACCGACTCCAGGCGGGAGGCGTCGCGGGCCACCAGTACCACGGCCGATCCCTGACGCGCGAGTGCGCGGGCGAAGGCCAGGCCGATGCCGGAGGTCCCACCGGTGATGAGCGCTCGCCGCATGAAAGGTGAGGCTACATTACGCTGCACGTTCGAAGGCGGTCCCCTCGTCTTCTGGAAGGAGGGCCTCGTGGCCACCGAACCCGTGCGCGTCCTGCTGACCGGGGTGACCGGTTTCCTGGGGCAGGCGGTGCTTGAGCGGCTGCTCTCCTCCACGGACGCGCACGTGACCGCCGTCATCCGGCGCAAGGGGACCCAGAGCGCCCGCAACCGCCTCGACCGCCTCCTGCGCAAGCCCGTCTTCAAGACGTGGTGGGACGCCGTGGGAGACGAAGCGGCGCGCCGTGCGTTCGCCGAGCGCACCCACGTGCTCGAGGCCGACCTGGCCACGTTGGAGCGGCTCGAGGGGCCGATCGACATCGTGATCCACTCCGCCTCGACGGTGTCCTTCGACGCCCCCGTCGACGAGTCCTTCGCGAATAACGTGGGCGGACCCAGGGCCCTTTACACTGCGCTCGCGGCGTCCGGGCTAGACCCGCACGTGATCCACATCTCCACCTGCTACGTCGGAGGCATCGCCAAGGGGCTGCGCCCCGAGGCGTCCGTCGACCACGAGGTGGACTGGCGCGCCGAGATCGCCGCGGCCGAGGTGGCCCGCGTCGAGGCCGAGGCGGCCTCGCGGACGCCTGAGCGCCTCCAGGAGTTCATCGACGCCGCCACCCGCGAGCACGGCAAGAAGGGCCCCAAGTCGGTGGCGCGCGCCTCGGAGGAGGCACGGAACGCCTGGATCAGCCGGCGCCTGGTCGAGCTGGGCCGCACCCGCGCCCGCTCGGTGGGCTGGACCGACGTCTACACGTTCAGCAAGGCGCTCGGCGAGCGAGTCGCTGAGGAGCTCTGGGCCCAGCAGGGGCACCGCCTCTCGATCGTGCGGCCGGCGATCATCGAGTCGGCGCTGCGGCACCCGTTCCCGGGCTGGATCGACGGCTTCAAGGTGGCCGACCCACTGATCATGGCCTACGCCAAGGGCACGCTCCCCGAGTTCCCCGGCCTGCCGGACTCGGTGCTCGACGTGATCCCCGTCGACTACGTGGTCAACGTGGTCCTCGCCCTGGCCCAGCTCGGCCACCAGGGGCCAGCGGCGTCCGACGCCGGCTACTACCAGGTGTGCTCGGGGTCCTCCAACCCCCTGCCGTTCCACCGGATGTATGCCGAGGTGCGCGAGTACTTCCTGGCCCACCCGCTGGAGGACGACCGGGGTCGGCCGATCATCGTGCCCACCTGGCGTTTCCCCGCCAACAACGCCGCCGAGCGCTCCCTGCGCCTCAAGGAGCGGCTCTCCGCGGTCGGCTCCAAGGTGGGCGCCCTGCTGCCGGCCACGAGCCGGACGCGGGAGTGGGCGTCCTCGCTGCACCGGATGGAATCGGGCCTGGGCTCGCTGCGGACCTACGTCGACCTCTATCAGAACTACACCCGCACCGAGATGCTGTTCGACGACCAGCAGACCCGCGCGCTCAACGCGCAGCTGCCCGAGGGCACCCCGGTCGACGAGACGTTCGACGTGCGTGACATCGACTGGGGACACTACTGGCAGAAAGTGCACCTGCCGGCGATGACGTCACTGGCCAAGGTGCACGCGCGTGCCTCGAGCGCGCGCCGTTCCGAGCGGAGCCAGGCCCGTCGGCTGGAGTCGGGCACCGACGTGGTGGCGGTGTTCGACCTCGAGGGCACCGTGGTCCGCCAGTCCCTGGTGACCCAGTACTTCTCGCTGATGGGCCACCTGCACAGTGTCGGGCAACTGCCCGCCGAGTTGGTCGACCTCATTGGCAAGGCCCCTGTCTATCTGCAGGCCGAGCGGCGTGACCGCGGGGAGTTCGTGCGGGCGTTCTCCCGCCGCTACGCCGGGACGCGGGTCGCCGACATCGAGCGGGCCACGCGCGGCGAGTGGGGCCGCAATCTGCTGCGCGCCGTCCGCCCAGGGGCGCTGGCACGCATCGAGGAGCACCGCGCCGCCGGTCACCGGACGGTCTTGGTCACGGGATCGCTCGACCTCTTCGCCGCGCCGCTGGTCCCGCTCTTCGACGACGTGATCGCCTCGCGGATGGAGGCGCGCGACGGCGTCCTGACCGGCTACCTCGCCACACCGCCGCTGGTCGACGAGGCGCGCGCCCAGTGGCTGAAGGGCTACGCCGCCCAGCACGGGCTGGACCTGACCCGGTCGCACGGCTACGGCGACTCGGTGGCGGACGCCTCCTGGTTGCAGCTGCTCGGCCGCCCCGTGGCGGTGAACCCCGACCTCCCGCTGTACCGGGTGGCCAGCCGGCTGTACTGGCCGATCGAGGATTGGAAGCATTCCTGAACCCCCACCTCGGTGCGGGCTCTTGGTCTGGATTCCTGAGCCTCGGACGCCCGATCTCGGCTCCCGATCCCCGGAGTTAGGGTTACCTCTGTGTCACCCAGGATCACCCATGCACTTCTCTTGTCGCACGTGAACAAGATGGGCGAGGAGCATCCCCCGGTCCCGCTCGATTCGGTCGACTACACGGTCCGCGACCCCGCGGCGATGCGGCAGCGGTTCGCCGGCGTCCTGGACTACCTGGCACGCGTCGAGCTCGAGGTGGAGCGCAACGTCCTGGAACTGCTCACGATCATGCCGAACCCCTCCGAGGCGGACCGGATGTTCTACGCCGACGTGTGGTACGACCAGGAGATCCACCACGGTCTGATCCTCGACGAGTTGAAGCGTCAGATCGACCTGCCCGAGGCGGAGCCGCTTCTCCAGGTGGGTTTCGCCGTCAGGGCGCTGGGAGCGATGGCGAGGTACGAGCCGATCCAGGACGTGGCTCGCACCATCTATTACTTCACCGGCGCCTCGACCGAGCGGCAGGCGGTGCTCGCCTACAACGCGCTGGGGTCCCAGCTCGACGACATGGGCGAGAAGGCCGTCCGCGAGACGATCATCAACCCGATCAAGCGCCAGGAGCCCGGCCACTTCGCCTTCTATCGGATGAGTGCGGAGAAGATCACCACTGATGGCACGCTGCGCCCCTGGCAGGTCTACCTCGCCCAGGTGCTGCGCCGATTCTCCTACGAGCTGGTCGGCGTGAACCGCAACCCGCGGTACCTCGCCCAGATGGGTGAGGTGGTCGACAAGCTCGGGTTCGCCGAGGAGCTGGAGGTCTTCGCCAAAGAGATTGGACGCCTCGAGGCGCGTCTGCTCTGGGCGCGGCACCAGGGCATGGACTTCCCCCCGTACGTGCTCGCCGCCCTGCGCGACGCGGTGGACGCCTACCGCGAGCGGGGCTCCTTCGCGCCCAGCCTCTGATTCGTCCGCGACGACGGGCATGATGGACCCATGACCCACGAGCACGACCCGCGGTGGATGTACCGGCAAATGATCGACGCGATGGTGGTGTCCTGCGCCAGCGCCGGGCAGGTGTCGGCCGAGCGCGTCCGGGTGGGCGTTTGGAACCCGGACGCCGCCGAGGCGCCCGAGGTGGACACCAACCAGACCACGATGAACGCGATTCTGGCCTCACTCTCCGTCGACCAGCGTCAGGCGCTCGCTGCACTCTTCGCCGAGGAGTACGCCTCGGGCGTCTACAACGCCATCCAGGTGCTCACCGCCGCCGGCTGCGAACCGTTCCGCGAGGGATACGACGGCGAACCCGTCGACGACTTCCTTGGACGCCTGGACGGCTGGGAGTGGCCAACCGGCTAGCCGACCTGCCCCCGGGCACGCCGGAACACCGACGACAGGTAGACGGCCGAACCGGCCCACACGAGCACCAGCCCCGCCCAGTAGGATGCTGTGACCACCTGCCCAAAAACGGTGATGCCGAGCAGGAACTGGATCGAGGGCCCGAGGTACTGCAGGACGCCGACCACCCCGAACGGCAGCCGGGGCACGGCGACCGCGAACAGCCACAGCGGGATCGCGGTCAGCACGCCGGCCAGCACCAGGAGGGCGGAGGCGCGGGCGTCCCGGCCGAAAGCGCTGGCGCCGACCAGCGCCAGCCACGCCCAGTAGCCCAGGGCCAGCGGGGTGAGCAGAGCGGATTCGATGAACAGCCCCTCGAGTGCGGGCAGGGTGGCGCGCTTCTTGACCGCGCCGTAGAGCGCGAAGGACGCGGCCAGAACCAGCGAGACCCACAGGCCGGCCCAGTTCTCCCACGCGATGACGGCCACCCCCGCCAGGGCCAGCAGGGTGCCGGCGAGGCCGCCGCGCGACATCCGCTCGCCGAAGAGCAGCACCCCGAGGACGATGTTGACCAGCGGATTGATGAAGTAGCCCAGACTCGCCTCGACCACGTGGGCCGAATTCACGGCCCAGATGAACGTCAGCCAGTTCACCCCGATCAGCGCGGACGCCGCCAGCATCCACGGCAGCATCGGGCGGCGCAGCGCCGTCCCCAGCCAGGCCCACCGGTGGCGGAGCAGCAGCAGCGCGAGCCCGACTGCCGCCAGCGACCAGATCACCCTGTGCGCAAGGATCTCCAGGGGCCCGGCGGGCAGCAGCAGCGGGAAGAGCAGCGGGAAGAACCCCCAGATGGCGTAGGCGGCGACCCCTGCCGCCAGCCCCAGCGGCCGCTCGGGGTGGCCCGGCTCGGCGGACGTGGCCGGGGGCTCGGATCGCTGCACGGCAGCACTGTACGCACCGCACCGGGGAGGCCCGGTGTGGCGTCCGGGACCAATCTGCTTCGATGGGGTCATGACGAGCCATGAGGTTGTTGGGGCGAACGACGGTGTCCAGAGCAACGACAGCGTCAGGACCACCGGCGCGTTGGCAGGACTCAAAGTGGTGGAGTTGGGCACCATCGGCCCCGGCCCCTTCGCGGCGATGATGCTGGCCGACCACGGCGCGGACGTGGTGCACGTAGAGCGTCCCGGTGGCGTGCCGCCCGTCGGACCGATCGGGAATCGGCACACCGACATCATCCACCGCAACCGCCGGACCCTCGCCCTCGACCTGAAGTCCGAAGCCGGTCGCGCCCAGCTGTTGGACCTGGTTCGCGACGCCGACGTGCTCATCGAGGGCAACCGGCCCGGCGTCGCCGAGCGGCTCGGTGTGGGGCCTGACGAGTGCCTGGCCGTCAACCCGCGGCTGGTCTACGGCCGCGTGACCGGTTGGGGGCAGACCGGCCCCAAGGCCCGGCAGGCCGGCCACGACCTCAACTACATGGCGGCGTCGGGAACCCTGTCGATCCTGGGCCGGGCCGGCCAGCCGCCGACGGTCCCGCTGGCCTTCATCGGCGACCTCGGCGGCGGCGCCATGATGCTCGCCTTCGGCATCCTCGCCGCCCTGTGGGAGCGCCAGACCTCGGGACGGGGTCAGGTGGTGGATGCGGCGATCCTGGACGGCGCGACCTTGCTGGCGACGGCGTTCCACGGGTTCGCGCAGCTCGGCCTGTGGGACGAGACCCGCCGCGGGGTGAACCTGGTCGACTCGGGCGCCCCTTTCTACGACTGCTACGAGACCGCCGACGGCGAGTGGGTGGCGGTCGGCGCGCGGGAAGCGAAGTTCTTCGTCGAACTCCTGGACGTGCTGGG
>JBKHWW010000085.1:0-4043 GCA_046566345.1 Actinomycetes bacterium | reverse complement strand
GAGGTGGCCCGGCCGCGCCGTGCGCGCCCTTCCTCGAGGTGGACGGCGAAGCTCTGGTGATCGATGAGGACGGCATCGCGCGCGGCGGCGTCCGCACCCCGGTTGTCGACGCGCCGGCCGACGTGGTCTCGGGCTTCGCCGGTCCAGGAGGTGGCCCGCTCTGCTGGCTCTTCGGCCGGACCCTGCCCTTGGCGCGTCCGGCGTACGCCTCGTGGGAGGAGTACCTCGCGGCCTACGAGCAGGCTACAGACGCCACGATCGCGGCCGGGTTCGTGCTCCCCGAGGACCGCGCCGCCGTGCTCGCCGAGGCGCGGCAGCAGCCCGTCTGAGCCGCCGGTCGTCATCCCGGCGTCACCCGCCGGAGTCCTCGCAGCCGCCGCAGGACGTCGCTCGGCCGAAGCCGTCGTGTCTGCGTCCCGCAAAGTCGAACCGCTTCCCGGCGAAGCCCGCACAGACCGAACTCGCCAGCCGGTCTGTCCTGCAAGGGATGCGCCACCGGAAGCCGACGGGTCGCCCCGGCGTGTGGCGGCGGGAGCTTCGGTCAGCTGATCTGCGGGCGAAAGCCAGACGGTCAACAACAACATGACGTCCTTCCGGCTTCACAAGAACGCACCACCTCGAGCTGCTTGTCAAACGCTAACCAGGAGATCGCCGGGCTAGGCGGCACAGCGACTTTGAGAATCAGCGGGGCAGGACCTGAACCTTGATGCTTTCGGGCGATGATGCCCGCCGGATCGCGTCGGGGTAGTGGTGGAGTGGGAGTTGGTCGGTGACGAGGGGTCGCAGGATGGGGGCGATGTCATTCATGAGGTCGATCGCGGCCGGGTATGCGTCGGCGAGTGAGTTCGATCCGATGATCATGAGCTCCTTGGCGAAGACCTCGAAGGGTGAGAGCTGGACGCGAACGTTCTCGTTGGCGACACCCATTTGGACGAGGCGCCCTCGACGGCCAAGCATGTCGATGGCGCTTTGAATTGCGCGTGGGTGACCGCTGGCTTCGACGGCGATGTCGAAGCCGCCATCGTCGTGGATTTCACTGGCGTCGGCGTACGCGGTTTCCGCACCCATCTCCTTGGCGAGACCCCGGCGGAGAGGGTGAGGTTCGAAGACCGTGATGTCGCCGCCGCCCAGGTGTCGGGCGACGGCGATGGTGAGGAGCCCGATGGTCCCTGCGCCGTAGACGGCGATGCGTGAGCCGTCCCATCCGGGGGCTCGAAGGGCGGCGTGGAGCACACACGACAGCGGTTCGATGAGGGCGCCGGTGGCGGGGTCGGTGTCGTGGGGGAGGCGATATGCAACGTCTTGGGGGACGAGGACGTACTCGGCGCACGAGCCGTCGACGGCGACACCGACGGGTTGCAGGTTGGGGCACAGGTTCTTGGCGCCGGACAGGCACCACTGGCAGCGGTTGCAGCTGATGTTGGGGTCGACGCCGACGACGTCGCCTTCGTGCACTCGGGTCACGTCGGTGCCGGTGCCGGCGACCAGACCGGCGAACTCGTGACCGGGGGTGACGGGGTATCGGCCGTGTGCGTAGCTGCCTTCGATGAGGTGCAGGTCGGTTCCGCACACGCCGGTGGCTTGGACGGCGATGAGGACGTCGCTGGGCCCGGGTTCGGGGATCGGCTTGTCGACGACGTCGATGCCGCCCTTGCCGTCGATCACGACGGCGCGCATGGTGTTGCTCACTTGACGGCTCCGAAGAGCAGGCCGCGGACCAGCGACTTCTGCGCGAGCCAGCCGGCGATCACGACGGGCAGGCTGAGCAGGGTGGCGACGGCGGCGACTTGGGCGGTGTAGAGCTGACCGAAGCTGAGGAACTTCTGCAGGAACAGCGGCAGCGTCGAGTTGGAGGAGGTGAGGTTGACCGCGTAGAAGTACTCGTTCCAGGAGAAGACGGCGCACAGGAGAGCGGTGGAGGCCAGTCCTGGTCTGATCAGGGGAACGATGATGGAGCGCATGCTGTGCCACCGGCTGGCGCCGTCGACCTCGGCGGCCTCGAGGACCTCCTTGGGGATGTCTTGCATGAAGGAGCGGATCATCCAGATGCCCAGCGGGAGGTTCATGCCGATGTGGAGGACGACGAGCAGGGGGATGGTGTCCAGGACGCCGAGGTGGTTGGCGATCACGTAGATCGGGATGATGCCGGCGGCGATGGGCATCATCTTGGTGGAGATGAAGAAGAAGAGGACGTCTTGGGCCTTGCGGACCGGAGCCAGAGAGAGGGCGAAGGCCGCCGGGACGGCGAGGATCAGCACGATGGCGGTGGAGACCAGTACCACCGCCACGGAGTTGATCGCGTAGGGGGCAATGCCCGCGGTGAACGCGTCGGTGTAGTGGGACAGGGTGGGCGTGAAGACCAGCTTCGGGGTGGGGGCGGCTGCGTCGGTCTCGGTCTGGAAGCTCTTGAGCAGCATGTAGGCGATGGGCAGGAACAGCAGCAGGCAGCCGGCCCAGCCGAGTACCCCGTACATGGTGGTCTTGAGGGTCTTGCTCATCGACGTCCCTCCGTCTGGAAGATGCCCGACAGCAGCCGCAGGGCGGGCATGACGAGTGCGATGGTGAGGATCAGGGCGATGACTCCGAAGGCGGAGGCGGCGCCCAGGTCGAAGGAGTTGAACCCCTTCACGAAGATGTAGTAGGTGATGTTGGTGGTGGCGTAGGCGGGGCCGCCGGCGGTCAGTAGGGCGATCTCACCGAACGTCTGGATCAGGTTCATCGCCAACAGCAGCGCGGACAGCTCGATGAAGGGGCGCAGGTGCGGCACCACGATGTAGCCGAAGATCCGGACTTGGTCGGCACCGTCGATCTTCGCGGCCTCGACCTGGTCGCCAGGCAGGCTCTGCAGCCCGGCGAGCAGGATGAGCATCGCGAAGGGCGCGAATCGCCACGTCAGCAGGATGACCAGCGCGGCCAGTGAGTGGTCGCTGAGCCAGGAGATCGACGGCAGCCCGAGGAGCCGGGAGATCCAGCCGAAGAGGCCGAAGCTGGGGTCGAACATCGCCGAGCGCCAGAACAGGGTGACCGCGACCGGCATGACGAAGAAGGGTGTGATGGCCAGGGTTCGGGCCACGCCGCGGCCCGGGAAGGACTGGTTGAGGACCAGGGCCAGCAGCAGGCCGACGACGAGGCAGGCCACGGTGGCGCCGAGCGTGGTCACCACGGTGACCTTCAGCGACTTCCAGAAGACGCTGTCGTCGACGGCGTTCAGGTAGTTCGTCACCCCGACGAAGCCCTGGTTGCCGCCGCTGAGCAGGTTCCACTTCTGGAAGCTGAAGATGAGGGTGAGCACGAAGGGAATCTGGGTGAGGACCAGGGTGAAGACCAGCGCCGGCAGCAGTGGCAGCCGCAGCCGCCAGCCCTCCCGCCGCAGGCGACGTCGGGTCTCGGCCGAGACCTGCTGGCCGGCCCTGCTGGTGGGCGGGCGGCTGCTGCGTCCGCCGCGCTGAATGACAGCGTGCTGGCTCACTGAATCCTCCTGATGCGGGGCGGGGCTGGAAGACGGGATGTGACGGCTGGTCCGGGTGGCCCCTGCGGGACAGGGGCCACCCGGACGCTGGGCGAAGGTGGGTCGGCGCTTGCCTACTTGGTGTAGCCGGCGCTCTTGACGGCGTTGGCCGCGTAGGACTGGCTCTTCTGCAGCGCGGCGTCCACACTCATGCTGCCGCTGATGGCGCCGGCGACCTGTTGGGACACGTAGTCGCCGATGTCGACGAACTCGGGGATCTGCACGTACTGCACACCGGTGTACGGGACCGGATCCACGGTGGGGTGCTGCGGGTCGGCGGAGTTGATCGACTTCAAGGTGAGAGCGGCGTAGCTGGAGGCCGCCTTCTGGTACTGGGGGATCTGATAGGTCGACGTGCGCGATCCGGGTGGGATGGAGTCCCAGCCGGCCTTCTGCCCGGCGAGCTTGATGTAGTCCTTGCTGGTCACCCAGGAGATGAACTTCCAGGCCGCGTCCTGGTTCTTGCTGGACCTGGTGATGCCCAGGCCCCAGGACCACAGCCAGCCCGACGGCTTGCCCGTCGGCCCGGTGGGCG
>JBKHWW010000084.1:0-13277 GCA_046566345.1 Actinomycetes bacterium | reverse complement strand
CGGTCTTGCTCTGCCACGGCGGGCTGATCGCCGGGGTGAACGGGTGGATGAAGGGGTGCATGTCGGTGGTGTTGATGTCGTGCTTCTCGTACCAGGTGGCGGCGGGCAGAACGACGTCGCTCATCAGCGTCGAGCCGGTCATCCGGAAGTCGAGTGTGAGGACCAGGTCGAGCTTGCCCTCCGGGGCCTTCTCGTGCCAGCGGATGTCGGCCGGACGCAGCCCGGGCGGCGCCTCGGACGCCGTGACCGCGTGGTCGGTGCCGAGCAGGTGCTTGAGGAAGTACTCGTTGCCCTTCGCCGAGTTGCCGAGCAGGTTGGCCCGCCACAGCATCAGCACCCGCGGCCAGTTCTCCTCGGCGTCCGGGTCCTCGACCGCGAACGCGAGCGAGCCGTCCTTCAGCGACTGCGCCACGTACGAGGCCGGCTCCATCCCCGAGCGGGCGATGTCGTCGGCGAGCGTGAGGGGGTTGCGGTCGAACGTCGGGTAGGTCGGCATCCATCCCGACCGGGCGGACTGCGCGAACAGGTCCGCGGTCGTCCTGCCCGCGAACATGCCGTTGCCGGCCTCGCCCGCCCCCAGCGTGTCGGCCCGGAAGGTGTCGTAGCGCCACTGGTCGGTGTTGAGGTACCAGTAGCCGGTCTGGATCATCTGCCGGGGCGGCCGGCTCCAGTCCAGCCCGAAGGCCATCTGTGCCCACCCGGTGATCGGCCGCGCCTTCTCCTGGCCGACGTAGTGCGCCCAGCCGCCGCCGTTGCGGCCCTGGCAGCCGGTGATCGTGGTCAGCATCAACATGGTTCGGTAGATGACGTCGGAGTGGTACCAGTGGTTGGTTCCCGCCCCCATCAGGATCATCGAGCGACCCCGGGTGTCGGCCGCGTTCTGCGCGAACTCGCGGGCCACCCGCTCCACTTGGGCGGCCGGGACGTTGGTGATCGTCTCCTGCCACGCCGGGGTGTAGGCGCCGGTCTCGTCGTCGTACCCGGCCGGCCACTCGCCGGGCAGGCCCTGCCGGGCCACGCCGTACTGGGCGAGCATCAGGTCGAACACCGTGGTCACCAGGCGCTCACCGACGCGGCGCACCGGGACGCCCCGGCGCACCTTCTTCGGGGTGCCGTCGGGGGAGTCGAAGAGCGGGAGCTCGATGAGGGCGGTCTCGCTGCCGGGGGCGTCTGCCAGCGACAGGTGCGGGCGCAAGTCACCCAGGTCGAGGTTCCACTTGCCCAGGCCCTCGTCGCCGAAGCGGTGGCCGAGGGTGCCGTTAGGGATGGCCGGGGCGTCGGTCACGGCGTCCCACAGCGCGGGCTTGAACAGCGCGTTCTCGCTGGAGGCCTGCGGGTTGTCGAAATCGCCCGCGACGAGGTTCTTGCCCGGCCGGTACAACGGCTGGCCCGGCTCCCCGGCGCCGGCGGCGTCCAGCGTGACCAGGAAGGGCAGGTCGGTGTAGGCGCGCGTGTAGTTCTCGAAGTAGTCCACCTGGCGGTCCACGAAGAACTCCTTGAGCACCACGTGCCCCATCGCCATGCCGAGGGCGGCGTCCGTGCCCGGGGCGACGGGCAGCCACTCGTCGGCGAACTTGACGTTCTCGGCATAGTCGGGGGCCATCACGACGACCTTCTGGCCGCAGTAGCGCGCCTCGGTCATCCAGTGGGCGTCGGGCGTCCGCGTCAGCGGGACGTTCGAGCCCCACATGATCAGGTAGCCGGCGTCCCACCAATCGCCCGACTCGGGGACGTCGGTCTGGTCGCCGAACACCTGAGGGCTGGCGACGGGCAGGTCGGCGTACCAGTCGTAGAAGCTCAGCATTGAGCCGCCGATGAGGCTGGTGTATCGGGCACCGGACGCGTGCGAGACCATCGACATGGCCGGGATGGGGGAGAAACCGGCGATGCGGTCGGGGCCCCACCGCTTCACGGTGTAGACCTGGGCGGCGGCGATGATCTCGATGGCCTCGTCCCACGTGGCCCGCACCAGCCCGCCCTTGCCGCGCGCCGCCTTGTAGCGCCGCGCCTTCTCGGGGTCCTGCACGATGGACGCCCAGGCCACGACCGGGTCGCCGTGCTCGGCCTTCGCCTCGCGGTACATCTCGAGGAGGACGCCGCGCAGGTAGGGGTAGCGGACGCGCGTGGGTGAGTAGGTGTACCACGAGAACGCGGCGCCGCGCGGGCAGCCGCGGGGCTCGTACTCGGGCTTGTCGGGGCCAGTGCTGGGATAGTCGGTTTGCTGGGCTTCCCAGGTGATGATGCCGTCCTTGACGTAGACCTTCCACGAGCACGAACCGGTGCAGTTGACGCCGTGGGTCGAGCGGACCACCTTGTCGTAGGCCCACCGGTCGCGGTAGAACCAGTCGCCTCGGCCACCCTCCTTGAAGACCGCGCGCTTGTCGTCGGACACCGTGGCGCGCGTGAAGAACCGGCCGGCGCCGATGAGGGCGTCTGCCAGCGGTCCGTCGAGGCCTGCGGATTGGGTCGGCCGGGGCTGCGTGGCGGTCATGTCAGAGCCTTTCCTGAGGCGGACTCGGGTTCGGGACGTGCCCGCGCGGTGAGGCGGACCAGGCACAGATCGGGTTGGACGCAGGGGGTCAGCGCGACGGCGAGGTCGCCCTCGCCCAGCGCCTCGAGAGCACCGGCGATGATGCCGCTGTGGACGCCGCACGCGACGGCCGGATTGGTTTGCGCCAGCTGGCCCAGCGGGCAGCGGTGGAGGTTCAGGGTCGCGGTGGGGCCAGACGGGCTCGTGTTCACGGTGGGCTCGTACCCCCAGCGGTCCAGCAGCTCGGTCACCGCGCCGACCGCGCGCGCGAACGAGCCTGGCGAGGCGGCGGGAGTGCCGGTGTCGCGAGGCCCGAGCAGGTCGTCTGCGTGTCGGACGGCCCACCGGCGACCGGCCTCCTCCGCGGAGGGGGCGTCGCGCGACCCCACGGCGTCCGCGAGCACTTCGGCCAGCAAGCGATAGGCGTCGACCACGGTCATCTCGGACCAGCGCGCCCGATGGGCGGTCCAGCGCCTGCGCGGGCGTCCGACCACGCCGCGCTCTTCGTGGCTGTCCACGAGGCCGGCCCGCGCCAGTCGGTCGAGGTGGAAGCGGACCGTCGTGACGTGCAGGGACGTCCGCTCGGCGAGCTCGGCGGCCGTGAGGCCCCGCGTCCGGTTCGGCCGGTCCGCGGAGGCGAGAACCGGCAGGGTGGCGAGTTCGTCGACAATGGCGCGGCGCACGCGAGAGTCCAACACGTCGGTGGCGTGCACCTGCGCCTCGGACATCGTCGCTCCCGCAGCTGATCCCCCACCTTTTGGAGGATGGTGCTGCTGAGTCTAGCCACGCCCTCTTGGTTTGGGGCGAGGCTGAGGAAAGCCGCCGCAAACCGGCCCTGACTATGGAGGATCGACTACTACCCGCAGTCGTTTGACGACGCGCGCGGGGGTGTGCTGAACTTTCGCCTGTTCCATATGGAGGAACAGCGCCGACTCTTGAGGAGCCCCATGGGTGACACCGCCGTCCGCCACGAGGCGCCCGGGTCGGGCCGCGTGCTGGCGATGTCGACGATCGCCTTCACGATCATGTTCGCCGTCTGGCTGATGTTCGGGATCCTCGGCAAGCCCATCCAGGCCGAGTTCGGTCTCAGTGACGTGGAGTTGAGCTGGATCAGCGCGGTGGCCGTGCTCAACGGCTCGATGTGGCGCCTTCCGGCGGGCATGCTCGCCGACCGCATCGGTGGCCGCAAGGTGATGCTGTTCCTGCTGCTGTCGGGCGCGGTGGCCAGCTTCGCGGTGTCGTTCGCGAACAGCTACCCGATGTTGCTCGTGCTCGCCTTCCTCGTCGGCTTCGTGGGCAACAGCTTCAGCGTCGGCGTCTCGTGGAACAACGCCTGGTACTCCGACCGGCGCAAAGGCTTCGCGCTCGGCCTGTTCGGGGCGGGCAACGTGGGCGCGTCGGTGACCAAGTTCATCGGGCCGGCCATCATCACAGGAACAGCGGGCGCCACGTTCGCCCTCGGCATCCAGGGCGGATGGCGGCTCATCCCCGTCATCTACGCGGTGCTGCTGGTGATCACCGCAGTGACGATGTACTTCGTCACCCCCCGTCGCGACCACGTGCCCGGGGCGTCCAAGAGCATCGGCGCGATGCTGCTGCCCCTGAAGGACGTGCGGGTCTGGCGGTTCAGCCTCTACTACGTAGTGGTGTTCGGGGCCTACGTCGCCCTGTCGGCGTATCTGCCCGCCTACTACGTCGACAACTTCGGCATCGACCTGGCACTGGCCGGCCTGCTCACGGCCACCTTCATCGTCCCGGCCTCCCTCCTGCGCCCGCTCGGGGGGTGGGTCAGCGACCGCTGGGGTGCGCGCCGAGCGATGTACGCCACCTTCTTCGTGATGCTGGGTGCGACCGGCATCCTGATGATGCCCAACGGTCACATCGTGTTGTACCAGCCCGGTGGGGGCACCCGCGAGGTGTTGCACTACTCGATGAACCTGTGGTGGTTCGTGGCGCTGGTATTCGCGATGGGGTGTGCGATGGGCATCGGCAAGGCGGCCGTCTACAAGCACATCCCCACCTACTTCCCCGACAACGTCGGTTCCGTCGGCGGTCTGGTCGGCATGCTCGGCGGTTTGGGCGGCTTCTTCCTGCCGCCCCTGTTCGCCTACACCAAGGCGTGGACGGGCATGGCCAACAGCGCCTTCGCGATTCTCTTCCTGGTCGCCGGGGTTTCCCTGGCGTGGATGCACTGGACGATCCACCGGATGCTGGACCGCCAGTCGCCGCAACTGGGCGACTTGGTGGAGGTTCCCGCCTCCCCCCTCAGCCCCACCGACGCCGTACCCACCCGTGAGGAGACCCGCGCATGACGACCCAGACACCCCGAACGGGCAAGGAGTGGCTGACCAGCTGGGACCCCGAGGACGAGGCGTCCTGGGACAAGGCGCTGGCCTGGCGGACCCTGTGGATCACGACGTTCACGCTCACGATGTGCTTCGTGGCGTGGTTCCTGCCCTCGGCGATCATCCCCAAGCTGAACGCCATCGGCTACTCCTTCACCAAGGAGGAGCTGTACTGGTTGGCGGCGACGCCGGGGCTGTCGGCTGGCCTGCTGCGCCTCGTGTGGATGGTGCTGCCTCCCATCCTGGGCACGCGCAAGATGGTGGCGGCCACCACGCTGCTGCTGTTCTTTCCGGTGCTGGGCTGGGGCGTGCGGACGATGCTTCCCGGCACCGCCCCCTACTGGGAACTGCTCGTGCTCGCCTTCCTCGCGGGCATCGGCGGCGGCGCGTTCTCTGGATTCATGCCGTCCACCTCATACTTCTTCCCCAAGCGCATGCAGGGCACCGCGCTCGGGCTGCAGGCGGGCATCGGCAACTTCGGCGTCTCCCTGGTGCAGCTGATCACCCCCTGGATCATCGGCTTCGGCATGTTCTGGTGGATGGGTATCAGCCAGCAGATGAAGCTGCCGGGCAAGGCAGACCAGACCGTGTGGTACCAGGCGGCATCGTATGTGTGGCTGCCCTTCATCCTGATCGGTGCCTGGATCGCTTGGACGTACCTCAAGTCGGTGCCCATCAAGGCCAACATCAAGCAGCAGTTCGACATCTTCTCCAACCAGGACACCTGGTGGATGACGATCCTCTACATCATGACTTTCGGCACGTTCTCGGGCCTGTCGGCGCAGTTCGGTCTGCTGTTGAACAACCTCTATGGCGCGGGCAACGCCGCGATCGTCGAGGGCGCCGGCCAGACCGCACGCGTCCTGGTCGAGGGCTACACCGTGCCGGACCCCGCCACGTACGTCTTCCTCGGCCCGCTCATCGGCGCTGGCGCGCGCGTGCTGTTCTCGCCGCTGACCGACAGAATGGGCGGCGCGATCTGGACGCTGATCTCGGGGGTAGGCCTGATCGCGTCGATCTGGTACACGATCGGTGGCCTCACGCCGGACACCTCTTCGGCTGCCGCCCTGTCCGCGGGTTTCAACCAGTTCCTATGGGGGATGCTGGCCATCTTCCTGTTCGCCGGGATCGGCAACGCGTCCACGTTCAAGCAAATGCCGATGATCTTCGAGCGGCGCCAGGCCGGCGGCGTGATCGGCTGGACGGCCGCCATCGCCGCGTTCGGCCCGTTCCTGTTCGGCATCGGCCTGACCACCCTCGGAGTGGTCCCGTTCTACTGGATCGGTGTCGCCTGGGCGGTCATGTGCGTGGGCATCACCTGGGTGCGCTACGCCCGGCCCGGCGCGCCGAAGAAGAGCTGAGCCTGCGATGGCCCCGAAACTCACCGAGGTCGGCCAGTCGGCGGCGTCCCTCGGTTTGCTGGACGCCCTCTCGGTCACTCCTGAGTCGATCACCTCGCGGGTGGTGGTCAACAACCCGCTGATCAGGGTCGTTTACTTCGCCTTCGACACCGGCGAGGTGCTCACCGACCATTCCTCGCCCAGGGCGGTGGTGGTCCAGCTGCTCGACGGGCAGATTCGCCTGAGCTACGACGGCCTGGAGCAGGCGCTGCGTCCCGGCGACGTCGTGTACCTCGCGCCCGGCACGGTGCACGCCGTCGTGGCCGACGCCCCGAGCCACCTCAGCCTCGTCATGGTCGACCCGGACGCCACACCGCGTCCGTAGCCTCCGGGGTCAGGGTGGGGTGATTCCGGTGCGCCCGCTGAGCCAGGGCCTCAGGAGGATTCGGTGAGTTCGGACAGCTCCAGCCAACGCTCCTCCAGCTGGGCGGTCTCCACCTCCAGTTGGTCGAGCCGCTCGGCCAGGCGTCCGAGGCCCGCGTAGTCGCCCTGGTCGTGCGCCGCCATCACGTGGTGCAGCGCGGTGATGTCATCGGCGACCCGCGACAGCCTGCGCTCGATCCCGGCGATCTCCTTGCGGGCAGCCCGGCCCTCGATCGCGGACAGCCGCGGGGCGGCCGGTTCGGCGGCGTCCGCCATGCTTGGACCGGTTCCCGAAGCCGAGCCGGACGCCGCGGGCTCCCCCCGCCACGACGAGGCGGCCGTACTGGTCTCGTGCGCCCTCAGCAGGAGGTACTCGTCCACTCCGCCGGGAAGGTGGCGCAGTCGTCCCTGCAGAATCGCGTACTGCTGGTCGGTGACCCGCTCCAACAGGTACCGGTCGTGCGAGACGACGATGAGGTTGCCCGGCCACGAGTCCAGCAGATCCTCCATGGCGGCCAGCATGTCGGTGTCGACGTCGTTGGAGGGCTCGTCGAGGATCAGGACATTGGGCTCGGCCATCAACACCAGCAGCAGCTGGAGCCGGCGCTTCTGGCCGCCCGAGAGCTCTCCGACCCGCGCCGCCAGATGCTCGCGGGCGAACCCCAGGCGCTCGAGGAGTTGGGCGGGGGTGGTCTCCTTCCCGTCCACCATATAGGTGGTGCGGAGCCGGGCGAGCACGTCGCGGACCCGGTCTCCGGCGATCTCCTCCAGCTCCGCGAACTGCTGGTCCAGGACCGCAACGTGCACGGTCTTGCCGCGCTTGACGCGTCCCGAATCGGGCTTGACGGTCCCGGCTATCAGGCCGAGCAGGGTCGACTTTCCGGCCCCGTTGGCGCCCAGGATCGCAGTTCGCTCACCGGGGCCGATCCGCCACTCGACGTCGCGCAGGACCGGCCGCCCGTCGTAGGACTTGGAGACGCTGAGCAGGTCGATAACGTCTTTGCCCAGCCGCGAGATCGCCAGGCGAGACAGGGCCAGCCGGTCGCGCAGGGGCGGCACGTCTTCGATGAGCTGGTTGGCGGCGTCGATCCGGAACTTCGGCTTCGACGTGCGCGCGGGCGGACCGCGGCGGAGCCAGGCGAGCTCCTTGCGCATCAGGTTCTGGCGTTTGCTCTCTGCGGCGGCGGCCTGACGGTCGCGCTCGACTCGCTGCAAGACGTACGCGGCGTAGCCGCCCTCGAAGGGTTCGACGACCCGGTCGTGCACCTCCCAGGTCGCGGTGGCCACCTCGTCGAGGAACCACCGGTCGTGGGTGACCACGAGCAGCCCGCCGGCGTTGCGCGTCCAGCGATTCTTCAGATGGGAGGCGAGCCAGGTGATTCCCTCGACGTCGAGGTGGTTGGTGGGCTCGTCGAGGGCGATGACGTCCCAGTCCTCGACCAACAAAGCGGCGAGGGCCACCCGGCGGCGCTGCCCGCCACTGAGGGTGCCCACCACGGCGTCCCAGGCCACATCGGGGACGAGGCCGGCGAGCACGTCGCGGATCCGAGCATCGCCAGCCCACTCGTGCTCGTCGCGGGTGCCCACGATCGTGGCCGCCACGGTGAGTGCGGGGTCCAGAGTGTCGGCTTGGTCGAGCACCGCCATCCGGACGCCGCTGCGGCGGGTCACCCGGCCGGCGTCGGGCGTGATCCGCCCCACCAGCATGCCCAGCAGGGACGATTTGCCGTCGCCGTTGCGCCCTACGATGCCGATGCGGTCGCCTTCGTTGATGCCGAGGGTCACCGAGTCAAACACGACGCGGGTCGGGTACTCCAGATGGAGGGACTCGGCCCCCAGGAGGTGCGCCATCCGGGGCGGCTCAGCGGCCGCGCATCGCCCGGTTCACGCCCTTCGGCGTCGGCATGGGCCCCTTCGGGATCGGTGCCTTGGGTCGCACCGCGTCCAGCGCCTTCAGGCGCGCCTTCACGTCAGTGATCTGGTGCGGCTGCATGGCCTTGGGCAGCTTCTCGATGTGCTTTTGGAGGTCGCCCAGCTTGACCTGACCTCCGCCGTTGCCGACGACGACCTGGTGGACGGGGGTGCCGTAGGACACCTGCTCGTGCTTCTTGGCCTCGCCCCCGAGCAGCGGCTTGAGTCGGGCGGGGGTGCCCTCACCGATCAGCACGATGCCGCACGGCCCAACGACGCGATGAACGAAGTCCATCTGGCGCGTCGCGGTGATGGCCATCTGGTAGGTGTATCGCTTGTTGTTGAGCAACTGCAGGGCGACCTCGGCAGAGCCCGGCTGGCCCTCGTAGCGCTTGACCATCGCGCCCTTGACGCGGCGGGTGAGGACGATCAGGGCGGCCAGGACGCCGGAGACCAATGCCAGCGGCGTCCACGCCCACCAAGCCATGCCCGACACGAGTCCAAGCACGACGATCAGTGCCGCCGCTCCGAGCCCGACCCCCAGCATCCACCACGTCACCGCGGGGTCGATCTCGGCGGTGCGCTTGTAGGCCTCGACGAATTGGCGGACGCGACCCCAGTCGCGAGGGTCGTCGCTGTTCTTCTTGCGCAACTTCTCGGCCTTGACCGCCGCCTTCTGCTTGGCGGCGAGTTCCTTCGCCTTCTCGCTAACCATGCTGATCACTCCACCGTGGTAGTCAGGGGTGCCCGCCTGCGGGCCTCGATGGCCTGCCGGTAGAGCCGGCCGGCGCGGTACGACGAGCGGACGAGCGGCCCCGAGAGCACTCCGGCAAAGCCTAGCTCCTTCGCCTCGGTTTCGAGTTCGGCGAACTCATCGGGGGTGACCCAGCGGTCGATCGGATGGTGCTTGGCCGACGGGCGCAGGTACTGCGTGATCGTGAGCAGCTCGGTGCCGGCGTCGCGCAGGTCGGTCAGCGCCTCGCTAATCTCGACGCGCGTCTCGCCCATGCCCAGGATCAGGTTCGACTTCGTCACCAGGCCGTGCGCACGTGCCTTCTCCAGCACGCCGAGGGATCGCCCGTAGTCGAACGCGGGGCGGATCCGCTTGAAGATCCGCGGGACCGTCTCGACGTTGTGCGCGAACACCTGGGGCCGGGAGTCGAAGACGACCTGAAGGGGCCGGTCGCGCCCGTGGAAGTCGTCGACGAGGAGCTCGACGCCGCAACCCGGGTTCAACTCCCTGATCTGGCGGCAGGTCTCGGCGTAGAGCCAGCTGGCTCCCTCGGGCAGATCGTCGCGAGCGACGCCGGTGACCGTTGCGTACCGCAGGCCCATCTCGCGCACCGACTCGGCCACGCGCCGCGGCTCGTCGCGGTCGTAGCCGGCGGGCCGGCCGGTGGCGATCTGGCAGAAGTCGCAACGGCGGGTGCAC
This sequence comes from Actinomycetes bacterium, assembly GCA_046566345.1. Lineage (GTDB taxonomy): Bacteria > Actinomycetota > Actinomycetes > Propionibacteriales > Propionibacteriaceae > Propioniciclava. Next base: position 3,296 of record JBKHWW010000084.1, on the reverse strand, counting down.
TGGTCGCCGCCGATGAGGAACGTGGCCTCGCGATCCTCCCAGCACTCGAAGATGTTGGGGCACCCCGCCTCTTGGCACACCGTGTGCAAGCCGCCGTCCTTCACCCGGGCCTGCATGTCGCGGTACTCCGGCCCCATGACCGCCTTGGTCTTGATCCACGAGGGCTTGCGCTCGATCGGGGTCTCGGCGTTGCGCGCCTCGATGCGCAGGAGTCGGCGAGGCTGGGTGTCGGTCACCGTGTCATCCTAGCCGTCGGCTGCGGGACCAGACGGGGAGCGCCCGGGGCGGTGGGCGAGCGCGTCCAACACGGGCTTGAGCACCGTCCACCACTGCTCGAGCGGACGCCGGACCTCCCAGTCGACGAGGTCGTCCAGCTCCTTGACCGGGAGCATCCCCTCCGGCGTGGTGAACGCGTGCATGGAGCCGCCTTCGGCCATCTGGGCGGTGACCCAGGCGGTGACCTGGGAGGCGAGCCGTACCCCGTTGATGCGGTCGAACGGCGACGGCGTCCCGCCCTGCTGGACGTGGCCGAGCACCACGCCGCGGACGCTGAAGGCGCCCCGCCCCTCGGCCTCGAACATGCGGGTGAGCAGGTCGGTGGTGTAGAAGGCGGACGCCTCCTCGTTGCGGATCGCCAGCCAGAAGTCCTGGCCGTCCTCGAAGGCGGCAACCATGGCGTCGATGTCGCTCTTGAGGTCGGCGATCGTAATCCCGTCCTCGTTGAGGTAGACGCGCTCGGCGCCGGCCGCCACACCCGTGGCGAGCGCGAGGAAGCCGCAGTGCCGGCCCATCGTCTCCACCACGAACGCGCGCTTGGCGGCGCTGGCGGACAGCTTGATCCTGTCGACCGATTGAACGGCCACGTTGAGGGCACTGTCGGCGCCGATGGACATTTGGAGACCGGGGAGGTTGTTGTCGATGGACGCGGGCAGGACCACCATGGGCAGGGTCAGCGACGGGTAGCGCTTGCGTTCGGTGTGGATCAGGTGCAGCGCCCGGTAGGCCTGGAAACCGCCGACGATGACGAGCGCGTCGAGGCGCTGGGTCTCGATGGACCGTGCCAGCGCGTAGAGGTCGTCCTCGGTCGGGATCCAGCGGCTCGTGCCCAGGTTGGCGCCCCCCGCGGCTGACCACCCCTCGACGTCGCCCCAGCCCAGTTCCTTCACCTCGCCGGCGATGAGTCCCGGGAACCCGCCGTGGATGCCCAGCATCGTGTGCCCGGAATCCACCCCGAGCCGCACCAGCGCCTTGGCCGTGGGGTTCATGCCCGGCGCCAGGCCGCCCGCGTGCATGAGGGCGACGCGGCGACCGGTCGGGACCTCGGCGCGGGGGTGCGCCTCGGACATCTGCTGGAAGACGGTGTGCATCTGCACGAACGACTTGCCGCGGGCGGCCATCGCCTCGGCGTGGCGGCCCTCGGCGATGAGGGTGGCCACGTTGCGGGTCGCCGCCACGCAGTCGACCAGGGGCTGCAGGTGCGGCCGGTTCGCGCGGACGCCGACCACCGTCGCCTCCTCGCGGCCGGCCAGCACTTCCTGGACGGCGGCGTAGCCGAGCAGGGACGCCATCCAGCGGTCGTACGCGCTGGGGACGCCGCCGCGCTGGACGTGGCCCAGGATCGTGACGCGGGCATCCTCGCCCATCTCGTCGGCGAGCACCCTACGGACCTGCTCGGCGTCGATCCGGTTCCCCTCGAGGTCGCAGGCCCCCTCGGCCACGACGACGATGGAGCTGCGGCGCCCCGCGTCGCGGGCGCGGTGCAAGACGGTGGCCATGTGCGTGTGCCAGTCCGGCCGCGGTGGCTGCTCGGGGATCAGCACGTAGTCGGCGCCTCCCGCGATGGCGCTCATCAGGGCGAGGTAGCCGCAGTGTCGGCCCATCACCTCGACGACGAAGCTGCGCTGGTGTGACGCCGCGGTGCTAGCGATGGCGTCGATGGCTTCGATGATCCGGTTCAGGGCGGAGTCAGTTCCGATCGTCATGTCGATGCCGACCATGTCGTTGTCGATGGAGCCGACCAGGCCGGCGACGATCAGGCGGGCGTGGGCGTCCGCTTGGTCGGGGGTGATGTCGCCGTCGCGCAGCAGCGCGGCGACGTGGTCGGGCCACTCGGCGCGCAGCACGTCGGTGCCGGTCAGCGAGCCGTCCCCCCCGATGACGACGAGCCGGTCGATCCCGTTGTGGATCAGGTTGGCTGCGGCGGCGTGGCGGCCCTCGAAGGTCCGGAAGGCGGCGCAGCGGGCGGTCCCGATCATGGTGCCGCCCTGGGAGGTGATGCCGCTGACGTCGTCCCAGGTCAGCGGCTTGATGAAGGCGTCCCCGTCGACGGCGCCCTGCCAGCCTTCATAGATCCCATACACCACGGCCCCGGAAGCCAGGCCGGCGCGCACGACCGCCCGGACGGCGGCGTTCATACCCTGGGCGTCCCCGCCCGACGTCAACACACCGATGCGTACGACCACACCGACACACTAGGCGTCCGCCCGCCCCGCCGTCAGCGTCGGCAGTCGACTCGGGGGGTCATCCTGCCAGGGCGAACGACAACTGGCGGGCCAGGTGCGGTTCCAGCGCCCGCCCGACCTCAACCAGGGACGGGGCAGGGCGTCCCAGTTCGTCCTCGATGCTGCTGACGCCGGCGTCGGTGATGCCGCACGGCACGATGTTGGAGAAGGGGCCAGCGGCCTCGGCTGCCACATTGAGCGCGAAACCGTGCATGGTCGTCATCCGGACCACCCGGATCCCGATCGCGCACAGCTTCCTCTCGGGCCGGCCCGCTTCGGCTGGCAGCCACACGCCCGTCCGTCCCTCGACGCGGACGCCGTCGATGCCGTAGGCGCTCAACAGGTCCATCACCGCCTGTTCCAGCCGGCGAACGTACTCCAGGGGCCCGATCGTCCGGGTCAGGGTGACGATCGGGTACCCGACGAGCTGCCCGGGGCCGTGATAGGTAATCTTCCCGCCCCGGTCCACGTCGACCACCGGGGTGCCGTCGAACGGGCGCTCGTGCGGCTCGGTGCGACGACCGGCCGTGTACACGGGCGGGTGCTGCACGTAGAGGACCTGAGGGCCGGTCTCGCCGGCCACGACGCGGGCGTGGACCTGCCGCTGCAGCTCCCACGTCTGGCGGTAGTCGGAGAGGCCGAGTTCGACGCCGTCGAAGCCCAGGTAGGTGAAGGCGAGGCCAGCGGTCACGGTCTGGTCGGGCACGGGGACACTGTAGTCCGGGGCCGAAGCGTGGCCGCTCGGACCGGGACACGCGCGTGCCCGCCCCGATGGGGCGGGCACGCGCGATGCAC
>JBKHWW010000083.1:0-7097 GCA_046566345.1 Actinomycetes bacterium | reverse complement strand
GGTGGCGCCTCACCATCGGTAGATCTACCCATCCAGGAGGCGGTGCTCCACGGCGTAAAGAGCGGCCGCGGCTCTGCTCGACACCCCGATCTTGGCGTACACGTGGTGCTCGGCGGTCCGAGGGGAGATGACGAGTCGCTGCGCGATCTCGGGGTTGCTCGAGCCCCGGGCGAGCAGGCGCAGCACTTCCAGCTCGCGGTGAGACAGCGTGCCTGGCCGACCTCGGGTGGGACCCACCGGCTGCCCCGCCGCAGCGAGCACGGCCGTGACGGCGTCCGGGTCGAGGCGGCCGGCGCGCGCCTGTTCGAGGAGATGTCGACGGGCCTGGTCGCTGGTGCGCGCCGGGCGGTGCGGGCGCGGTTCGGACGCCGTGGCCAGGCACTCCGCTGCGGCCAGGATGCGCGCCGGCACGGACAGGTCGGCCGCGATCGAACCACGGTAGTAGCCGCTGCCGTCCAGACGCTCGTGGTGGCGTCCGGCGACGGGTGCCACCGGGGAGAGTGAGGCCGATGCGGCCAGGATGCGTTCGGTGTGGTAGGGGTGCAACCGGGCCTGCTCCCACTCGTCGGGGGTCAGGGCGCCGGGCTTGTCCCAGATCGCGTTGGAGATTGCGACGCGCCCCACGTCATGGAGGTGGCCCGCCAGGGCGAGGTCAGCGATCTGCTCCTCGGCCAGACGCAGACCCTGTGCGGCCCGTTGGGCGAGAAGGGCGACTCGCCGGGAGTGGCCGGTGAAGCAGGGACTCTTGAGATCGGCGAGGTCGCCGAACACCTCCGCGGTCTGCCGCAGATCGCCCACGCGAGCGACGGGGTCGGGCTCCTCGGCCAGGGCGATCTCGCGCGGGTCGGACGCGGCGAGCTCGCCCAGCCACGAGGCACCCGAGGCGACGAAGACGCTCGCGGCGGCTGGGTCGAGCATCCCCGCCGATCGCTCCCGGACGGCAGCGACCGCGAGAGCGCGCCCACCCAGACCGTCGAACTGCGCGGCCACGCCGGCCACGCGGGCCACCCGGGCGGCCAACGGCGTCGCCTCACCCGGCGCGGCTCCGGCCGAGGCGCGGCCCCGCCACAGGTCGTAGGCGTGGGTCAGCCCCTCCTGCGCCCCCTCGGGCAGCCCTAGACGCCGTGCGGCGATCGCGCCGACCTCGCACGCGGCAGCGCCGAACGCCTCGCCCCACGCACCCCCGCGGGTGAGAGCGACGAGTGCGAGCCGTACGCGTTCGGCCGGCGGTCGCCCGGCCGTCACCCTGGGCAGGAAGGTGACGGCGAAGTCGCGGATCGAGAGGAGGTTTGTGCGGGAGATGGCAGCGTTGGCCGCGAGGTCGTCGCCGAACAGCTGGGCCGACTCGTGCGCGTACGCGACGCAGCCGACGTGCTGCAGGAGGGCGGTCCAGAAGGCAGCTGCGGCATCCGTTTCCGTGCCTCCCAGAGCACGCGCCAGTCGGACGGCCACCACCGCGGAGCGCAGGGACGTCCCGGCCGGGAGCCCGAAGCCGAGGTCGGCGAACCGGGACAGCCCAGCTAGCGGATCGGCCAGCCGCTCGCCCATGGATCGAGTGTGGCAGGCCGCCGCGCGGCGTGGCTCAGATAACGGTCCAGGTGTCGTTTCCGCCCACCAGCCGCTGCAGCGCGGCCTCGCGGTCGGCGGGCATGGACACCTGCTTGCGCGCCTCGTCGTCGAACACCGGGCGGTCGACATCGCGGAAGATGCCGATGGGGGACGCCGACAGGTTTTGGGAGTCGGTGAGTTGGGACAGCTCGAACGCCAGCGAGGCGTCCGGGGCGTGGGCGTCGTGAACGACGAGGTCGGCGGGCGCCACGTCGGACGTCGCGCGGGTGGCCAGGCGTCCGTCGGTGCCGCGCACGACCCCGAGCTGGCCGCCGGCGAAGACGATCGGCTGGCCGTGGGTCAGCGGAATCACCGCGGGGGAGTCGACCGACTTGAGGCCGTCGAAGGCTCCGTCGTTGAAGATGGGGCAGTTCTGGTAGATCTCGACGATGGAGGCGCCCCGGTGGTTGATCGCCGCGGTGAGCACGTCGGTCAGGTGCTTGCGGTCGGAGTCGATGGTGCGTGCCACGAACGACGCGTCGGCGCCCAGGGCCAGAGTGACCGGGTTGAAGGGGTAGTCGACGGACCCCGCCGGGGACGACTTGGTCACCTTGCCCTGCTCCGATGTCGGCGAGAACTGGCCCTTGGTCAGGCCGTAGATCCGATTGTTGAAGAGCATGATGGTGATGTTCACGTTGCGCCGCAACGCGTGGATGAGGTGGTTTCCGCCGATGCTCAGCGCGTCTCCGTCGCCGGTCACCACCCACACTGCCAGGTCGGGTCGGGCCAGGGCGACGCCCGTCGCGATCGCGGGCGCGCGGCCGTGGATCGAGTGCATCCCGTAGGTGTCGACGTAGTAGGGGAACCGCGAGCTGCAGCCGATGCCGGAGATGATCACGGTGTTCTCCCGAGCGATGCCCAGCTGCGGCATCAGCGACTGGAACGCGGCGAGCACGGCGTAGTCGCCGCAGCCCGGGCACCAGCGCACCTCTTGGTCGGAGACGAACTCCTTGCGGTTGAGCGGGGTCAGAGAGAGCGGGATCCCTGCGAGGCCGGTGCTCATCAGGCGTCCTTTCCGTCGATGACGTCGATCAGGTGGGGAGCCAGTTCGGCGGGGCTGATCGGGAGGCCCCGCACGCGGCTGAACGAGCGCACGTCCACCAGGTACTTCGCGCGCAGCACCATCGCGAGCTGGCCCAGGTTCATTTCGGGGACGACCACGCGCCGATAGCCGCGCAGCACGTCACCGGTGTTGGCCGGCAGCGGGTTCAGGTGGCGCAGGTGGGCGGTGGCGACGTTGCGGCCGGCGTCCCGGACGCGGCGGGCGGCGGCCGCGATGGGGCCCCAGGTGGAGCCCCACCCCAGGACGAGCACCTCGGCTTCCTCGGAGGGGTCGTCGACGGCGAGGTCGGGGATCTCCTCGACGATCCCGTCGACCTTCGCTTGCCGCAGACGCACCATCTTCTCGTGGTTGTCCGGCGCGTAGCTGACGTTGCCGGTGCCGTCGGCCTTTTCGATGCCGCCGATGCGGTGCTCCAGCCCCGGCGTCCCCGGGACGGCCAGAGCGCGGGCGAGTTTCGCGTCGCGCGCGTACGGCAGGAACGTGTCCTCGGGCCCGTTCGGTTCGGTGGCGAAGGCGGGATCGATCGGCTCGATGCCCGTCAGGTCGGGGATCAGCCACGGCTCGGCTCCGTTGGCGAGGTAACCGTCGGACAGAATCACGACCGGCGTCCGGTAGCGCAACGCGATGCTGATCCCCTCGATCGCGGTTTCGAAGCAGTCCGCGGGGCTGCGGGCAGCCAGCACCGGCAGGGGGGCCTCACCGTGGCGTCCGAACAGCGTCTACAGCAGGTCCGCCTGTTCGGTCTTGGTGGGCATGCCCGTGGCCGGGCCGGCGCGCTGGATGTCGCACACGACCAGGGGCTGCTCGAGCATCACGGCCAGGCTGATCGTCTCGCTCTTCAGCGCCATGCCGGGGCCGGATGTCGAGGTGACCCCCAGGTGGCCGGCATAGGACGCCCCGAGCGCGGCACCGACCGCGGCGATCTCGTCCTCGGCCTGGAAGGTCGTGACCCCGTGATCCTTGGCCTGGCTCAGCTCGTGCAGGACATCGGATGCAGGCGTGATCGGGTACGCGCCCAGGAACAGCGGCAGCCCCGCCTTCGCGGCGCCGGTCATCAGCCCGAGCGCGAGCGCCTTGTTGCCGGTGATCTGCCGGTACGTGCCGGCCGGCACCGGGGCCGCGGATACCTCGTAGCGGACGGCAAACGTCTCGGTCGTCTCACCGAAGTTGTGGCCGGCGAGGAACGCGGCCTTGTTCGAGTCGCGGATGTCGGGCCGCTTGGCGAACTTGCGGTCGAGAAACTCCAGCGTGTGCTCCGCCGGCCGGGTGTAGAGCCAGGTCAGCAGCCCGAGGGCGTACATGTTCTTCGCCCGTGAGGCCTCCTTGCGGCCGAGGCCGAAGGGCTCCACGGCGGCGACGGTGAGCCCGGTGAGGTCGATGGCGTGGACGGCGTAGTCCTCCAGCGAACCGTCCTCGAGCGGGTTGGCCTCGTACCCGACCTTGGCCAGATTGCGCTTGGTGAAGTCGTGGGTGTCGGCGACGATCAGGCCGCCGCGCTTGAGGTCGCCGAGGTTGGCCTTCAGCGCGGCCGGGTTCATGGCGACCAGAACGTCAGGCTTGTCGCCGGGCGTCTTGATGTCGTCGTTGGCGAAGTGCAGCTGGAAGCTGGAGACGCCCGCGATGGTGCCCTGCGGCGCGCGGATCTCGGCGGGAAAGTTGGGGAGCGTCGCAAAGTCGTTGCCGATCGTGGCCGAGTCGGAGGTGAAGCGATCACCCGTGAGCTGCATGCCGTCGCCGGAATCGCCGGCGAAGCGGATCACGACACGGTCAAGGGTCTGGACGTCTGTCACGGCACAAAGCTTCTTTCTGTTCAACGACTCGGGGAACAACACTAGTCGGTCACCGAGAGGGGGCAATCATGCGGTAGCGCACGGCGATGGCGGCCGTCACCTCGGGATGGTCGCCCAGCGGGCACGCCACCCGGACGCCGAGGGCGCCGATCCGGTCTCCCCACAGCCCGGGAGCGAGGGTGTAGGGCAGAACGAGCACGTCGCGGCATCCGTCGGCCCGGGCCTGCGTGACGAGCGAGGCGACCGAGGGCTCCCCGAACAAGTTGGCGATCCGGACGCCCACTCCCAGCTCCCGCGTCAGTCGCTCGGCGACCTCCGCCACCTCCGCTTGCGCAGTTTCCCTCAGCGACCCGACCGCCGCGAGCACGATCGCGTCGCCGGGCCCTCCCGCCTCGGCCACGCGCTGCAGCAGCACCCCGGTGAAGGCCCCGCCCAGGTGGGGGGCGACACGCACGTCGTACGGCACGGACGCCACGGCCTCCGGCACGTCTTGGGTGACGTGGTAGCCGGCGGCGAGGAAGCAGGGCACCACAACGCAGGAGCCCACTTCGGCGAGGGTGGCGGGCAGCAGGTGCTCTTCGACATCGACCCAGGCGATGTGCACCGCGACCCCCGGCAGCGCCTCGGCCACGCGCCGGGTGGTGCGCTCGATGAGGGCGCGGCCCTCCGGGTTGCGGGTGCCGTGCCAGGCCAGGACCAGGGGCAGGGGCGCGGTCAAATGGACCACTCTCCCTCGGCGAGGGCACGCTCGGCCTCGGCGATCCGCCGGGCGCGCTCGTGCCGCCACGCGGTCACCGCGGTGAGGCCGAGCCACAGCGCCGTGAACGCGGTGAAGCCGACCGTCATCTGCTCCGCGGACAGCCCGGACGCGTCGAACAGGGTCTTCAGGTTGGTCATGATGATCAGGCCACCGACGGCGACCCCCATGATCCGCGCCGGGATGCGCGAGACGAGCCACGCGGCGATCGGCGCGGCCAGCAGGCCGCCGCCGAGCAGGGCGGCCACAATGCCCCATTCGATGCCCAACAGGCCGAGGTTGATCACGAAGCCCACGCTGGCCGCGAACGAGACCAGGAACTCGGAGGTGTCCACCGAACCGATCACCGTCCGCGGCGCGGTCCGCCCTGCGCTCAGCAGTGAGGTCGTCGACACCGGCCCCCAGCCGCCGCCGCCGGTGGCGTCCACGAACCCGCCGAGCAGGCCGAGGGGGGCCAAGAAACGGGAGCGGTGCGGTGACCGCCGGGAGGACGAGTGGGCGGGTGGCTTGAACGCGTAGCGCAGCAGGATGTACATGCCCAGCGTGCCCAGGATCAGCGCCATCACCGGCTTGGCCGCCGCGGTGGAGAGGTTCGACAGCACGGTGGCCCCGATGAGCGCGCCGACCGCGCCCGGAACGCCGAGCCGCAGCACCAGGCCCCAGTCCACGTTGCCGAGCCGCCAGTGCGACACGCCGGAGGCGACGTTGGTGCCCAGCTCGGCCAGGTGCACCGACGCGCTGGCCATCGCGGGGGTCAGGCCCGCGATGAGTAGCAGGGACGTCGAGGTGACGCCGTAGCCCATGCCCAGCGAGCCGTCGACGAGCTGGGCCGCGAAGCCGACCACCGCCAAGAGGAGGAGCCTCTGCACGTCAGATCGACCAGTTGAGGACGTCGTCGCGCGGGATCGCGGCCCGCTCGCTGAACGACGCCTCCCCGCGCACCATTCCGGCAGCGAGCGTGCCGCCGGTCTGAGGATCGATGAGTAGGAACGACCCGGTCCGGCGCGAGACGGTGTAGTCGTCGGGCGCCAGCGGTGACGCCAGGCGCACGTTGACCCGGCCGATGTCGTTGAGCTCGAGGACCTCGCTGGCCTGGGGTGCCAGGGTGTCGAGGTCGAGGCGTCCGTGCACGTCGCGGACGATGCCCTGGACCGTCCGGGTCCCGTGCTTGACGAGCACCTTCGTGCCTGAACGCAGCGGCCTCTCGGCCAGCCAGGCCACCATGCCGTCCAGGTCCTGGGTCGGCTTGGGCGCCTCGGACGCCGCGGCGATCAGGTCGCCGCGGTTGATGTCGATCTCGTCGGCCAGCCGCAGCGTCACCGACTGGGACGCGAATGCGACCTCCAGCGGTCCGTCGAAGGTGTCGATGCCCACCACGCGCGTGCGGCGTCCGACCGGGAGCACGACCACCTCGTCGCCGACGGCGATCACGCCGGTGGCCACCTGGCCCGCGTACCCGCGGTACTCGGCGTACTGAGGGTCGGCCGCGTCCTGCGGCCGAATCGTCAGCTGGACAGGCAGCCGGAACGGCAACGCCGCCAGCTCGGCGCCGGTCGGCACCTGCTCCAGCAGGCTGAGCAGCGAGGGCCCGTCGTACCACGGCGTCCGCGGCGAGCGCTCGACGATGTTGTCGCCCACCAGCGCCGAGACCGGGAGGGTCAGCACCTCGGGGACGCCGAGTTCGTCGGCCACCGCGCGCACTCCGGCGGCGACCCGTTCGTAGGCGTCCTCGTCGTAGTCGACGAGGTCGATCTTGTTGACCGCCAGGAGGATCTCCGGCACACCCAGCAGCGCGGCGACGGTGACGTGCCGGCGGGTCTGCGCAACGATGCCGGTGCGGGCGTCGACCAGGATGATGATGACGTCCGCGGTCGACGCA
>JBKHWW010000082.1:0-17932 GCA_046566345.1 Actinomycetes bacterium | reverse complement strand
GGGTGGCGAAGAGCTCTGATTCGGTCAGCATGGGAGGAGGTCCGTTCCTTCGATAGGGCGCCCGCGGGCGGCGTGTCGCTCCAAGCTTCGTGCGCCGCGACGGGGGAGCACAAGCCAAACGGCCATGTTTCTGAAACTTGCCGTTGCGCTGAGTGAAACGAGGTGGCTTGCTCGGACCATGCAGGAAGTGCCGCGCATCGAAGCGATCGACCGCGCCCTCCGGTTGCTCCTGGCGTTGTCAGCCGCAGGACCGGCCGGGGCGACGCTGGCCGAGCTGGCCCGTGGGGCCGAGGTGAACAAGTCCACGGCGTATCGGGCGCTGGCGACCCTGCGCGCCCGTTACTTCGTCACCCAGTCCTTCGACGACGGCACCTACCAGCTCGGTCCTGCGGCGATGGCGCTCGGTGCGGGCTTCTTGACCCCCGAGAACCTCGCTCAAGTACTGCGCCCAGCGCTGGTGGCGGTTTCTCGGGCGGCGGACGAACTCGTCCATCTCGGGGTGATGGTGGAGGACCACGTGCTCTACATCGACAAGGTCGAGCCGGCGCGGTCCATCCGGGTCTGGTCTTCGGTTGGGCAGCGCGTCCCCGTCGCCACGATGGCCCTGGGGCGGGCGATCCTGGCCGGCCGCGACGTCCAGGGCAGTCAGCTCGAGCTCTATGTTCGGCTGCTGGGCGAGGGGCACCCCCTCACGCTCAACCACCTGCGGGCCGTGGTGCGGCAGGCCCAACGTCGGGGCTACTCGACCGAGCTGGAGGAGAACGAGGCCGGCGTGGCCTGCCTCGGCACCGCCATCATGAGAGGCGAAGAGGTGGTCGCGGCCCTGTCGATCACCGCGCCGGCAGAGCGGATGACGGTGCGGCGGCAGGCAGAGCTGGCCGAACTCATCCGTCGAGAGGTTCCCCCCCTGTTGCCCGAATCGTGGTCTCTGATGCCCCGCACCGGGTGAGGATGGGGCCGCCTCACAGGCCGAGGAGGTCGCGGATCGCCACCGCCAGACCGTCCTCGTCGTTGGTGAGGGTGATCTTGTGGGCCACCGCTTTCACCTCGTCCACGGCGTTCCCCATGGCCACGCCCAGGCCCGCCCACTGAAGCAGGTCGAGATCGTTGAGATGGTCACCGAAGGCCGCCACGTGCTGCGCCCCCAGGCCGAGGTGTGCGCAGAGCCGAGCCAGCCCGGCCGACTTCGTGACGCCGGCTGCGGCGACCTCGAGGAACGGGGGCCCGGAGAGGGTCGGCTGAACACCGGGGACACCGAGTTCGGTGGCCAGCGCCAGGAGCGCTTCGGGCGCGAGGCCCGGCTGACGCAGCACCAACTTGACCGACGGGGCGGCGAGGACCTCCTCCAGGTCGTACTCCACCGGTGGTGCGGCGTCCGCCCGGTTGTGGTCGCCGGGGTCCATCATCCCTGTGTAGCCGCGCTCGGGCACCAGGGTCGTTCCCGCGTCGCGGAACGACACACACCGCACGCCGGGGTAGACAGCACGGATCCCCTCGACCAGCGCGGTCTGCGCCGCCACCGACAGCAGTTCCTCGTAGAGCACCTCGCCCGTGGCCAGGTCGTACCCGATCGCGCCGTTGGCGCACACGGCCGCACCGCGCAGCCCGGCTCGCTCGGCGATGGGGACCAGGGCGTAGGGCTGGCGTCCTGAGATGGGCACCACGGGGATCCCGGCGTCCTGCACCGCGGCCAGCACCGACATCGTGAGGGCGCTCACGCTGTGGTCGCTGCGCAGCAGCGTCCCGTCGAGATCGGTCGCGATAAGGCGGATGTCCACTTGGCCCCCTTCTTCTCTGAGCAGTGCCGCCTCGATGAGCCCTGGCCGGCTTCCGCCCCCGCCACCCTACCGGGGGCCGCGCCCTCGCCCGCGCGGGTACGCTCCGGGCAGAACCAAGGAGGAGACGTCATGAGAATCGCCATCGGGTCCGACAGTTCCGGACACCAGCTGAAGGACGCCGTGGCCGGCCACCTGCGGGATGCCGGCCACGAGGTCGTCGACGTGGGTTGGGACGGGTCGGGCGAGGCCGAGTACTCGGCGCACTACGCCAAACAGGTCGCCCACCTCATCCGCGACCAGGACGCCGACCGCGGCGTCCTCATCTGCGGCACCGGGATCGGGATCTCGATCTCGGCCAACAAGGTGCGGGGAATCCGCGCGGCCGTCTGCTCGGAGCCGTTCACGGCCAGGCACACCCGCGAGCACAACGGCTCACAGATCATCGCCTTCGGCGCTTTCGTGGTGGCGCCCGAGATGGCGTTCGCGATCACCGACGCGTTCCTGGGGGCGGAGTTCAAGGGCGGGATCTTCCAGGACCGGTTCGACATCATCAGCGGAATCGAGGACGAGGAGTCCCGGCGCTGACGGCGCCCTTGGATTCGTCGCCGGAGGACGATCGGAGTAGCTTGGCCGAGGCGGTCCCGAGGGGGCCCGCATTGCTGCGCGCGGGGGGACCCATGTCGATCAACCAGAGCCCCGCCTCGGCGTTGTCTCTGCCCCGGCACGAGGGCGCGCTGCCCCTGATCCTGCTGGCGGCGCCGGGGGGCCAGTTCAGCGATGTCGAGATGGCGCTGGCCGAGATGGCCGAGGTCGCCCGGGTGTCGTCGGCCGACGACCTCGCCGTGCGGCTCGGGGGCGAGCGGCCACCCGACGTCCTGATCGTCGCCTGCAGCCTCGATGACGGCAACGGCTGTGCGGTCGTTCGCGCGGCCCGAAGCGACGTGCGCCACGCCGCGATTCCGACCCTCATCGTGTCGGACCGGGGCGAGGATGTCATGGACGGGCTGTCCAGCGGCGCCGACGACTTCCTGCTCTCGCCCTACTCGGCCGCGGAGATTCGCGTGCGCGTCCAGTCGCTCCTCCCGACGGCGAAGGCGCACGGCGCCCCGCTCGACCGGATCCTCGACTCGCTCCACGACGCCGTCGTGGTGTGCGACGCCGTCGGTGAGGTCCTGCGTGCGAACGAAGCCTTCACCCGGCTCGTCGGATGGCGCGCTGACGAGGGCCCGTTCCGGCCCCCCTATCCCTGGTGGCCCCACGACCAGCAGCTGGGGGCACGAGGCGAGTACCGACTGGTGACCAGGGGCGGGGGCAGCGTATGGGTGTGGTTGACCACGACCACGGTCGCCATTCCAGGGGAGACGGGGACTCCGGCGTGGGCCACCATCCTGCGCGACGTCACCGCCGAGCACGACTCAAGGGTCCGGCGGGCCGCCGCGGCCGAACTTGCCGGCCGATTCGCCCTCGCCCACGACCTCACCGCTGTCCTGATCACCGCGGTCGACGGGTTCACCGAGCTCTTCGACGGCGACTCGGTGGTGGAGGTCTCCCTGGGACAGCGGCGGACCCTGTTCACCGCCTCGGGCCCCGTGCAAGAGGTCGCGGTTCTACCGGAAGAGCTCCAGCGCATCCCGGACGCGGATCCGCCGCGCGGCGAACGCCTCGACGGCATCCTGATCAAGCCGCAAGCCACGGACGGCTGTCGCGCCTGGGTTCGATTCCCGTCCCCGAGGGTGATCTCCGAGGACGAGGTCATCGTCGGCAGCCTCCTCGCCGAGGCCTACGCCCTCGCTGTGGAGCGAGTGGCCACCGCTGACCGCGTGCAGAACCTGGAGCGTGCCGTGGAGAGCCACCGCGCCATCGGGCAGGCCATCGGGATCCTCGTCGAGCGCCACCGCATCACTCCACGCGAGGCATTCGCGCGCCTGAGCCGGCGGTCACAGGACACCAACGTGCGGGTCCGCGATCTGGCGGCCCGGCTCGTCGAGACCGGCGAAGAGGCCTGAGGACCCCGCGGTAGCCGCCCTGGGTTTGGAGAGCGATCAGGCGGGGTAACCCCCCTGCGGGCACACGCCGCGGCGTCCGGCGCCCTCTTCACGACTCTTCAGGAGGCTCAGCATGAGAAGGTCTGTTCGGACAGCGTGTGCCGTCACGGCTTTGGCAACGTTGGCGACCGGATGCACCGGTCAGGCGTCCGCACCGCAGGGCAGCGCTGCAGCGCCCCGCTTCGACAAGCAGCCCACCGGCGCGCTCCGCATCAGCGGGTTCAACCCGTCTGACGAAGTGGGCAAGTCGCGCAGCGACCACGCCGCTGCGGGGCTCTCCGGCGTCCAGATCGAGCAGGACACCACCAACTTCGACACGCAGAAGTTCGCCGCGCAGGCCGCGAGCGGCCAAGTGCCGGACCTGATCCAGGTGAACAGAACCGAAGTGGCCACCTTCGCGGCCCGCAACCTGATCATGCCCATGGACGAGTGTTTCGCCACCTGGGACGTGGACCCGAAGGATCACTACTACGAGGCGACGGTCGCCGACGTCACCTACAGGGACGCCGTGTACGGCGCCCCGCAGTTCTTCCAGCCCAACGCCCTGCTGGTGAACACCCGCGTGACGCAGGCCAAGGGTGTCACGCTCGATCAGCTCGACACGTCCAAGCCGGACGCGCTCGTCGGGCTCGCCGGCAGCCTGTCCGAGCAGAGCGGCGGGAATCCGTCGGTGCTCGGCCTCGACCTCGACCTGCCCGGTTCGGCGGGGATGTGGTTCACCGTGCTGGGCGGGGGCGTGCTAGGCGACGACGGCCGCCCGACCCTGGACGACGCCGCGAACGTCCGCGTTCTGGAGTGGATGAAGCAGGTGATGGACGCCCAGGGTGGCTACGCCAAGGTGAAGAGCTTCAAGGACTCGATGGACGCCTTCGGCGACGCCAACCAGTACGTCACCGACCAGGTGGCGGTGCAGACCTGGGCCCAGTGGTATCCGAACGTGTTGGCCTCCAACGCCGACAAGGTGGAGTTGGCGGCGGTGCCGATCCGGGACGCTGCGGGGCAGCCCGTGGCCATGGCCGGGGGAACCGCGTTCGCGATCCCGGCGGCGGCGAAGAACCCGTCGGCGGCGTGTGCGTGGGCGGTTCGGGCGACGTCGCTGGAGGCCTGGCTCGCGGCCGGTGAGGCGCGCGCGGCGACCGTGGCGGAGAAGAACAGCATCGCGACCGGCCTGTTCACCGCCTCACCCGAGGCCGACCAGCAGATCCGCGAGCAGTTCGTCAAGCCTTCGGGCAATGCCGGCTTCGACCAGGTCATCGACACCTATTACTCGGTGCTGGAGAACACCCGCAGCCTGGGGGCGTCGCCGGTCGGGCAGCAGGTGACGCAAGAGCTGAACAACGCCGTCGTGGTCACCCTCGCCGGTGAGAAGAACGCGCAGCAGGCACTCGCCGACGCGCAGGCGGCCGCCCTACGGGCCTGGGACCAGGTCGACGGGTGAGCGCCGATCGGCGCCGCGAGGCCATCGCGGGCTGGTTGTTCATCTCTCCCTGGCTCCTGGGTTTCGTGGTCTTCACCGTGATCGCGATGGGCTATAGCCTCGTGCTGTCGTTCTCGGACTACGATCTGGCCACCAACACCGGCCAGTTCGTCGGCGCCGCGAACTACCAGTTGGTCTACGAGGATCCGAAGGTCCTGACCGCCCTGGCGAACACATTCGTCTATGCGGCCATGGCTGTGCCGCTCGAGGTGATCCTCGCCCTGGGGCTGGCGAACCTGCTCAACGGCGTCCGGCGCGGCTCGGGGTTCTTCCGCACCGTCTTCTACCTGCCCAAGATCACCCCCACGGTCGCCACGGCGTCGGTGTTCCTGCTGCTGCTGAACGGGAACACGGGCGCCATCAATCAGTTCCTCGGGCTGTTCGGCATCCCCGGGCCCCAGTGGCTTGTCGACTCGGCGTGGGTGAAGCCGTCCATCGTTCTGATGTCGCTGTGGGGGCTGGCGGGGTCGATGGTGATCCTGCTTGCGGCGATGCAGAATGTGCCGCGTGAGTTGTACGAGGCCGCCGAGGTGGACGGGGCCTCGCCGTGGCGGCGGTTCTGGGCGCTCACGCTGCCGCTGATCTCGCCGTCGATCTTCTTTGTCGTGGTCACCAACACGATCGCGGCCCTGCAGGTCTTCGACCAGGCGTACCTGCTGTTCTATCGCGACCAGAACAGCACCGCCCCCGACGCGGCCCTCTTCTACGGGGTCTACCTCTACCAGGCCGCCTTCCGGCAGTTCCGCTTCGGGCTCGCCGCCGCGATGGCCTGGCTGCTCTTCGCGATCATCCTCGTCATCACCCTCATCCAGCTGCGGGTGAGCCGCCGGCTGGTGCACTACGAAGGGGGCCAGCCATGACCGCACCCATGACCGAGGGGGCACCGCGGGAGGCTGCGGTGGCGACCGCCGCCGTTGTCGCGCAGGACGGGCGCGTCGGCCCTCCGGACGTCGCCGCCGGCCCGCCGATGGCCGCCGGGGCCAGCCGCGCGCGGATGCTGGTCGGGCAGGGCGTCCGCTGGGCGCTGCTGATCGCGTTGACGCTGGTGTTCCTGTACCCGTTCGCCTGGCTGCTGGCCGCCAGCCTCAAGCCGCGCGGCGAGGTGTTCGACAACCGGCTCATCCCGCAGACGGTCCTGTGGGAGAACTACGTGGCGGTGTGGGACCAGCTGCCGCTGCTGGCCTGGGTGTTCAACTCCATCATGATCGCCGTCTTGGCGGCGACGCTGGTGACGATCACGAGTTCATTGGTGGCTTTTGGATTCGCCTACTTCCGGTTCCCGGGGCGGAGGATCGTGTTCGGGCTCGTCCTGGCGACGATGATGCTGCCCGGTGCAGTCACCCTGATCCCGAACTACCTCATCTGGAAGTACCTCGGATTCCTCGGGACATCCGTGCCGCTGTGGGGGGCCAACCTGTTCGGCTCGGCGTTCTACATCTTCCTGATGCGCCAGTTCTTCATGGGGCTCCCTCGCGACCTCTTCGAAGCGGCGCGGATCGACGGGTGCTCCTTCTTCGGCCTGTTCAGGCGTATCGCCCTGCCACTGTCGATCCCCTCGGCGGTGATCGTTTTCATCTTCGAGTTCCAAGCGTCGTGGAACAACTTCATGGGCCCGCTCATCTACCTCAACTTCGGGTCGCCCCAGCAATACACCGCGCCCCTGGGCATCGCGTACGCGATGACTCTCTACAGCCCGACGGCCGGTGGCCAAGGCGACTACCAGTACGTGATGGTGGCCTCGTTGCTCGTCACGCTGCCGATGCTCGTGGTGTTCGCCTTCGGGCAGCGCTACTTCATCGAAGGGATCACCGCCGGCGGCGTGAAGGGCTGACAGCTCCCGCGGTCGCGGGGCGTGCGGGATGCATCACGGCGGCGAACCTGGGTACGGGAGGGGTGAGAGGCCGTGACGAAACGGTCCCAACAGACAGGAGTCACCATGACGACCAGGGTCGAGAAGTCCATCCTCGTGAACGTGCCCCTGAGCACCGCTTACAACCAGTGGACCCAGTTCGAGCAGTTCCCGAAGTTCATGAGCGCCATCAAGCAGGTCACCCAGCTCAGCGACGATCGGCTGGAGTGGGTGGCCGAGATCGCCGGCGTTCGCCGCCAGTGGACGGCCAAGATCCTCGAGCAGGTTCCCGATCGCAAGGTGGCCTGGGCGGCCACGGACGGCGCCACGAACGCGGGTGCGGTGACGTTCGAGGACGTCGGTGGGGGACAGACCTCCGTGCGCCTGTCGCTGGAGTACGAGCCGGAGGGGCTGCTGGAGGGCCTGGGCGACAAGCTCAACCTCGTGGAGAAACAGGCCGAGGGTGACCTCGATCGCTTCAAGGCGTTCATCGAGTCGGAGGGGTACGCCGAGGGTGCCTGGCGCGGCTCAATCAACGAGGGCGCCGAGGTCGGCACCCCGGGTGTCGCCGAGGCGGCCGGCTCGCAGGGCGACAAGGGCAAGGCGGGCATCTCCGGGGCGGTGCTGGCGGCTGGCGCAGCGGTCGCCGGCGCGGCTGCCGTGGCCGCCAAGAAGGCCTCCGACGCCAAAGCCGAGGACGCTGACACGGTCCGCGACGAGGCGCTGCGCCGCGAGAGCCTTCGCGACGACACGATCGTCCGCGACCCGCTGCCGAGCGACACCCTGCCCGGCGACACCCTCCGCGGTGCGGACAGGCCCCCGGCATACTGACCGGAGCGAACCCGGCCGGGCCGGTGCCGCGAGGGCATCGCCAGGGCCAACCGCGAGGAGGACCGATGAACACGGGCACACGGACCCGCGCTGACGCGGTCGTCATCGGGGCCGGGCCGAACGGATTGGTGGCAGCGATCGCCTTGGCGGACGCCGGATGGGACGTGGTCGTCCTCGAGGCGCAGCCGACTCCGGGGGGTGGCGTCCGCAGCGCGGAAGTCACCGCCCCCGGGTTCAGCACCGACCTCTTCAGCGCCTTTTACCCGCTGGCGGCGGCGAGCCCCGTGATCCGCGGCCTGCGCCTCGAGGAGCACGGGCTGGAGTGGGTGCATGCGCCGACGGTGCTCGCGCATGCGCTCGACGATGGCCGGGCCGCGGTCCTGCACCGCGACCCGGCCCTCACTGCCGCCGGGTTGGACGAGTTCGCGCCGGGGGACGGCGACGCATGGCTCGACCTCGTCGCCCACTGGCGGCGCATCAGCGGCGCCGTGCTGGACGCGCTGTTCACCCCGATGCCCCCGCTGCGGCCGGCAGCCCGGTTGGCAGTGCAGCTGCGGACGGCCGGCCTCCTGCGGCTGGCCCGCCTGGGGGTGACGCCGGTCCGCCGGCTGGGGGAGGAGCTCTTCCGCGGCGAAGGCGGACGCCTGCTGTTGGGCGGCAACGCCGCGCACAGCGACGTGCCCCCGGACGCCGCGGGCAGCGGCGTGTTCGGCTGGCTTCTTGCGATGCTGGGCCAGGACGTCGGATTCCCGGTGCCACGCACGGGCGCCGGCGCGCTGGCCGCAGCCCTGACGGCGCGGGCACGTGCGGCCGGGGCAGAGGTCCGGTGCGGCGTCCCGGTCACCGGGATTCAGGTGACCGGCGGCCGGGCGGCCGGCGTCCGGCTCGCCGACGGCACCTCCGTGGCGGTGAGCCGGGCGGTGCTCGCGGACGTCCCCGCGCCCAGCCTGTATCGGGACCTGCTCCCACCCGCGAGCGTGCCCGGCCGGCTGCTCGCGGACCTGGAGCACTTCCAGTGGGACAACTCCACGCTCAAGGTGAACTGGGCGCTCGACAGCCCGGTGCCGTGGACGGCCGACGGCGTACGGGGGGCAGGAACCGTGCACCTGGGCGCCGACAGCGACGGATTGGTCGACTTCGCCGCCGACCTGTCGGTGGGACGCCGTCCGCGTCACCCCTTCGTGCTCTTCGGCCAGATGACCGCGGCCGATCCCACGCGCTCACCGGCGGGGACCGAGTCGGCCTGGGCGTACACGCACCTGCCGCGCCGCCTCGCCGGCGACGCGGCGGAGGTGGCCGACCACGTCGAGCGAATCCAGGCGGCGGTCGAGCGGGTCGCCCCCGGCTTCGGCGAGACGGTGATCGCCCGGCACGTCCAGACCCCGTCCGACCTCCAGGAAGAGAACCTGAGCCTGGTCGCCGGCGCCGTCAACGGCGGCACCTCCGCGTTGCACCAGCAGCTGGTCTTCAGGCCCACGCCTGGCCTGGGGCGTCCGGAGACGCCTGTGCCAGGGCTCTACCTGGCCAGCGCCTCGGCCCACCCGGGCGGCGGCGTCCACGGCGCGTGTGGGTGGAACGCGGCCAGGGCGGCGTTGCGCGCCAGCGGGAGGTGGGGCGCCCTGCACGCCGGCGTGGTCCGCGCCGCCTGGGAACGCGTCCTGCGCAGCTGACCTGGCCCTGACGCGTCAGACGTCGGGGTTGGCGGCCCCCGGCGTCATGGCCTGGCGGTGCCGGCCCTCGGCGATCATCGCGAGGCGGTACAGGGACTCCTTGTTCCGGGGGATGATGATCAGATGCCTGAGCGGCTGGGGCACCAGACGCCCCGGACCTGCGACGGCGTCCTCGGTGATCGTGACGGTGCAATGCTCTGCGTCCACCGGGCGTATCTCGATCTGGACGCGCGCTTCGCCGAGCGGCCAACCGCGCGCTGTCAGCACCAGCTCGGCGTCCGGCGTCGAGCGCTCGACACGGGTGAAGTCCTGAATGACGGCCGGCCAGGGGCCGAAGGAGTGATGCACCTTGCTGCCCTCCTTCGGCCAGTTCGTGTCCACGTCGCGCACGCGCGAGGCGCCCACGACCCAGGTCGCGTACGACCAGCCGTCGCACAGCACGCGCCACACCGCGGACGCCGGCGCGTTGACCGGGCGGGTCACGGTCGGTGCCGGCGGCGTCTGCGCAGCCGGGTTCCCTGCTTGGGCCATGGTGGTTCCTCTCTCTTGGCACCTCGTCCGTTCCTGTACCCCCGCCCCCGCCCGACCATGCGCCCGGCCGGCACGGCTGGCGTAGCGTAGGCCGCATCCGAGGATCACCGCTCGGTCAGGCGAAAGGAGCGCACCGATGCAGGACATTTGGCCGGACGCCGCGGTCCGGGCCACCCTCCAACGCGAAACCGAGCGGTTGCTGGCCTTCGGCGTCAAGGCACCGATCGCCGGCGTCGGGGCAGCGTGGCTGGACGACGAGGGCGAGCCGGACCTGACCCGACCCGTCTTCACGTGGATCACCTCCCGGATGGTGCACGTCTACGCGCTGGGCCACCTGATGGGTGTGCCGGGTTGCGCCGAGCTGGCCTCCACGGCGATGTCGGGGCTGGTGGGGGGCCCCCTCCGGGACCCCGCCGGCGGCTGGTTCCCCGAGGTCCGCCCCGACGGCAACCCCGAACGGGTCAAGGAGTGCTACGGGCACGCGTTCGTGGTGCTCGCCGCCTCAACGGCGGTCCGGGCCGGGCTCTCTGGCGCGGACCGCCTGCTCGCCGAGGCGCTCGCGATTTTCGACGCGCGCTTCTGGGACGAGACCGCCGGGCTCGCAGTGGACTCCTGGGACGCCGACTTCACCGCCCTCTCGCCTTACCGTGGCCTGAACGCGAACATGCACACCGTCGAGGCGCTGCTCGCGGCCGCCGACGTGACCGGCGACCGCGTTCTGCTGGAGCGTGCGGCCCGCATCTGCGGGTTCGCGGCGACCCAGGCGGAGGCGAACCGGTGGCGGCTCCCCGAGCACTTCGACGACCGGTGGGCGCCGCAGCTGGAGTTCAACGCCGACGCCAAGGACGACCAGTTCAAGCCGTACGGCGCCACGGTGGGCCACGGCTTCGAGTGGTCGCGCCTGCTCCTGCACACCGAAGCGGCCCTCGGTCTGGCGGCGCTCCCGACCGACGGCCTGGACTGGCTCGAGGCCGCCCGCCGCCTGTTCGAACGCGCCCGGCTCGACGGCTGGGCCGCGGACGGCGCCGACGGGTTCGTCTACACCACCGACTGGGACGGAACTCCCGTCGTGCGCGACCGGTTCCACTGGGTCGCCGCTGAGGCCATCGCCGCGGCCGCGGTGCTGCGGGTGCGGACGGGCGAGCCGGAGTACGCCGAGGCCTTCACGTCTTGGTGGCGGTACGCCGAAGACCACCTCGTCGACCGCGTCCACGGGTCATGGCACCACCAGCTCGACGAGCAGAACCGGCCCGCGAGCACGGTCTGGCCCGGTAAACCGGACCTGTACCACGCCGTCCAGGCGACGCTCATCCCGCGCATGCCCCTGGCGCCGAGCCTCGCGACCGCCCTGGCGATGCGCTGAGGGCGGTCGTCCGCGGGGTTACGATGCTGGGGACGAAGGGAGCCGGCGGTGAAGAGGGACTACCGCATCCAACCGCCACAGAAGTCGGTCGGCGAGAACGTCTCGGACTACCTCGAGGCGGTCGGTGAACACCTGGTCAGCCTGAAGGGCGTCTGGCCGTCCGCGTCCGACTACGCCGGCCTGAGGACGTCCTGGGCGAAGGATTTGATGGCCGGCCTGACCGTCGGGATCGTCGCCCTGCCGCTGGCGCTGGGGTTCGGCGTCGCCTCCGGTGCCGGTGCCGCCGCCGGCCTCGTCACGGCGATCATCGCCGGGCTGGTCGCAGCCGTTTTCGGCGGGAGCCACCTCCAAGTTTCGGGCCCCACCGGCGCCATGACCGTGGTCCTGCTCCCCGTAGTGGCCACCTACGGCGTAGGCCTGATTCCCCTGCTGGCCCTGATGGCGGGCCTCCTCGTCGTGGCGATGGGCGTCTTCGGCCTCGGCAGGTCGGTCGACCTGATCCCGCACCCGGTGGTGGAGGGCTTCACCGCCGGGATCGGCATCATCATCGGCCTGCAGCAGCTCCCGCTCGTGCTCGGGACGCCGATGGCCGAGTCCGAGTCCACCCTGGCCGCCTCGTGGCTCATCCTCCGCGCCACGGACTGGTCCGCCGCCATCGCCCCGCTGATCGTGACCGGCCTGGTGGTGGCGATCCACCTCGCGGGCCGGTGGCTGTTCCCTCGGCTGCCCATCTCGCTGATCGCCATCATCGCCGCCACCGTGCTCGTCGAGCTCACCGCCCTGGACGCCGCCCGCATCGGCGCGCTGCCGGCCGGCCTGCCCGCCCCCGCACTGCCCGCCTTCGAGTGGGACACCGCCCGCGCGCTGATCCCGCCCGCGATCGCGGTGGCGGCGCTCGCCGCGCTGGAGTCGTTGCTGTCGGCGCGGGTCGCCGATGGCATGGTGCCCGACCGTCCTCGGACGCACCCCGACCGCGAGCTCATCGGCCAGGGCCTGGCCAACGTCGCCTCGGGCCTGTTCGGCGGGCTGCCCGCCACCGGCGCGATCGCCCGCACGGCCGTGAACGTGCGCGCCGGCGGCCGGACGCGGCTCGCGTCGGTCTTCCACGCGTTGGTGTTGCTCGGGGTGATGCTGCTCCTGGGGTCGGTGGTGGCCCGCATCCCGATGGCCGCGCTGGGCGGCGTCCTGCTGGTCACGGCGGTGAACATGGTGAACCCACGCACCGTCGGCAGCATCCTGCGCACCACGCGTGCCGACCGGAACACCTTCATCATCACCCTGCTGGCCACCGTCTTCCTCGACCTCGTGATGGCCGTTCTGCTGGGGATGGCGATGGCGGCGGTGATGAGCCTGCGCCACATGGCGTCCTACACCGTGGTGCGCCGGCAGTTCCTGCCCGCCGACACCCGCGAGGGGGTCATCGACTTCAGCCCCGCCCAGGAGTACCTGCGCGACCGCGTCGCGGTGTACCGCCTCGACGGCGCCCTCTTCTACGGCAACGCGAATCGCTTCGTCGACGAGGTGACCAGCGTCCCGGACGTGGACGTGGTCATCATCCGCCTGCACCGGATGAGCATCCTGGACGCCTCCGGCGCCGAGGCGATCAAGGACACAGTGCGCCGGCTGCGGCGTCGGGGCATCGACGTCGTCGCCCAGGGCATGACAGACGCCCAGCTCCGCACCGCCGCGGTCGTCGACGCGCTGGATGCCGACGTACACGTCGTCGAGCTTTCGCAGGCGATCGCGCGGGCCGCCGCGATCGTCACCGAACGGGACGCCTCCATCAAGCCCTAGGGCCGGTAGCCTGATCATCAGAGCTCTGAGGAAGGGGTCCTCATGCGGGAGAGCCTCGTGGACCGCGTCCGGGAATCGATCCTCGACGCCGTGGCGTCCGGCCGCTACCCGCTGGGCAGCCAGCTGCCGGCCGAAGACGTCCTCGCGGCCGAGGTGGGCGCGAGCCGGTTGACGACCCGCGAGGCGGTCAAGGTGCTCGCCTCTCAGCGGGTCCTCCGTTCGGTTCACGGCCGGGGGACCTATGTCAACGACGTGTCGCAGTGGGTGGCCATCGACGCCGTCTCGCGGATGCAGCCCGGCCGCACCGGTGAGGTGCTGCGGCAGTTGTTCGAGGTGCGCAGCATGCTCGAGGTGGGAGCCGCGGGCCTGTTCGCCGCCGTGGCGAGCGAGGACGATCTCGCGCGGATGGAGGCCCAACTCGACGCCATGCGGGAAGCCCATGCCGCCGGCGACGCCGACGGAATGATGGCTGCCGACCTCGCCTTCCACGACGTGATCCTGGAAGGCTGCGCGAACCCCTTCGTCGCGGCCGCCCTGCAGCCGATCAGCCGCGCGCTCCGCGACGCCCGGCGGGAGACCTCCAAGCTGCCTGTGATGCGCGCACACGCCATCGAGGAGCATGCCAAAGTGCTCGCCGCGCTGCGCTCCGGTGACCCGGATGCTGCGGCTCGCGCGATGACTTCCCACATGCGCCAGACGATGGACGACGCCGACGACGCCTTCCGCGTCGCCTGACGCGCCCCCGCTCGAGCCTTGTTGCCGGCCGCCCTTGACATCCTGTCGCGCCTTTGTCATCCTCAGACCTCAGAGGTCTGAGGAATACAGCAAAGGAGCCCCTCTTGATCAGCAAGGACGAACTGCTCACCGGCTACCCCCGGGCGACGAAGACCATGGCCACGGACGTGGCTGCGCTACGCGGCACCACCGCGCGCCAGCTCGTCGTCCTCGACGACGACCCCACGGGCACCCAGTCCGTCGCTGACCTTCCGGTCCTCAACTCGTGGTCGGTCGACGACCTCGCGTGGGCGCTCGGCACCGGCGCGGCGGCCGTGTACGTGATGACGAACTCGCGGTCGCTCGACCCGGCCGAAGCGGAGCGGCGCAACCGAGAGGTTGTCCGGGCCGCACTCGCGGCGGCGAAGGGCCTCGGCATCGAGGTGGACTTCGTCTCCCGCAGCGACTCCACGCTTCGAGGCCACTTCCCGCTCGAGCCCCACACCATCGTCGAGGAGTTGACCGCCGCTGGGACCGCAGTCGACGGCATCGTCGTCGTCCCCGCGTTCGGCGACGCCGGGCGCATCACGGTCGGCTCGGTGCACTACGCGGGCAGCGACGCCACCGGGTTCGTCCCCGTCGGCGAGACCGAGTTCGCCCGCGATGCCACCTTCGGCTACCGCAGCTCCGACCTGCGCGCCTGGGTCGAGGAGAAGTCCGGCGGCTCGATCGCGGCGTCCCAGGTCGTCGCAATCACCCTGGACGAGCTCCGCGCCGACCCGGACGCCGCCGTCACCAAGCTCGTCGCAGCGAGCGGCGCCGTCCCGATCGTGGTCGACATCGTCGAGGAGTCCGACCTGCGCGCCCTCGCCGTCGCGCTGCTCCGCGCCGAGGCGTCCGGCAAGCGTTTCGTGCACCGGGTGGGGCCGCCGTTCCCCCGAGCCCTGATCGGCCAGGACGTCCACCCGCCGCTCACCGCGGCCGACGTCGCTGCGCTCGGCCTCGGGCACACCGACCGGGGTGGCCTCATCGTCGTCGGCTCGCACGTCGACCTGACCACTCGCCAGCTGGACGCGCTGCGCCGCCGCCGCCGTCCCACCGAGTTCGAGATCGACGTCGCCGAGGTGCTCGGCGAGGGTCGGGACGCCCACTTGGCCGACGTCGTCGCCCAGGTGGCCGAGGCGCTGGCGGAGGGCAACGTCGTCGTCCGCACGACGCGCACCCTGGTGCGCGGCGCCGACGGCGCCGACTCCCTGCGCATCGCCCGTGCCGTCTCGGACGCCGTCGTGACCGTGGTCCGCCGCGTGCTGGACGTCGCCCCTCCGCGGTTCGTGATCGCCAAGGGAGGCATCACGTCCTCCGACGTCGCCGCCCGCGGGCTCGAGATCGGTCGGGCCATGGTCCGCGGTCCGATGCTGCCCGGGATCGTGTCGCTCTGGGAACCCATCATGGGGCCAGCCCGGGGCATCCCCTACATCGTCTTCGCCGGGAACGTCGGCAACGAGGAGTCCCTCGCCGACGTCGCCGACACCCTCTCCACCACGACCACCACCGACAACGCCAGGAGCCACCAGTGACCACCTCACCCACCATCGCCGTCCTCGGGCTGGGCGCCATGGGCCTGCCCATGGCCACCAACCTCGCCCAGGACCTCACCGTCCGCGGGTTCGACATCAGCCCGGCGCGGCTCGAGCTCGCTGAGTCGGCTGGCATCGTCGCCGCGACGAGCGCCCGCGCGGCGGCGTCCGGCGCCGACATCGTGCTGCTCGCCGTGCGCAATCGTGCCCAGCTCGACGACGCCCTGTATGGCCCGGACGGGGTCGCCGACGTGCTGACGCCGGGCGCCGTCATCCTGCTCACCTCCACCGTCGGCATCGACGCCGTCCGCGAGGTCGCCGGGCAGCTCGCCGAGGCGGGACTCCTGCTCGTGGATGCGCCCATCTCGGGCGGCCCCGTCCGCGCGGGCAACGGCGACTTGCTCGTCACCGTGGGGGCCGCGGACGCCGCGTACGCCGCAGCGCTGCCGGCGTTGGAGCGGATGTCGTCCACGCTGGTCCGCATCGGCGACAAGCCCGGTGACGGCCAGGCGATGAAGACCGTCAACCAGCTCCTGTGCGGCGTCCACATCGCCGCCGGCGCCGAGGCGCTCGCGCTGGCCGAGGCACTCGGCCTCGACCCGTCCGTGGCCCTGGAGACCCTGGGCGCTGGGGCGGCGGCGTCCTTCATGCTCGGTGATCGCGGGCCGCGGATGCTCCAGGCCTACGACGAGGGCGGCGCCGAGGTGAGGAGCCGGCTCGACATCTTCGTCAAGGACATGGGAATCGTGAACACGGCCGCCCGCACCGTCGGGCTCGCCACCCCGATCGCTGCCGCCGCCGAGGGCCTGTACCTCATCGGCCAGGCCCACGGCCAGGGCGCCCAGGACGACTCGTCCGTCATTCGCGTCGTCGCGCCGCAGCGCAAGGGGGCCTGAGCATGGGTACCGCAGCCCTCCTGCTGATCGCCGTCGCGGCGGTCGCCGTCCTGCTCGTCCTGGTCATCAAAGTCGAGCTCCCCGCCTTCGTCGCCCTGCTCCTGGTCAGCATGGGAACGGCGCTCGCGACCGGGATCCCCATCAACAACGTCGTGCCGGTCATGGTCGCGGGCATGGGGAAGGTACTCGGCTCGGTCGCGATCGTCGTCGGCCTGGGCTCGATGCTCGGACGCCTCGTCGAGGTCTCCGGGGGCGCCGACCACCTCGCTCGCCGCTTCACCGAGGTCCTCGGGCCCAAGCGGGTCGTCGCGGCGCTCACGATCGCGGCATTCATCCTCGGTATCCCGGTCTTCTTCGACGTCGGGTTCATCATCCTTGCGCCCATCGTCTTCGGCTTCGCCAAGGTCGCGGGCATCAACCCCTTGAAGATCGCCCTTCCCGTCGGCGCGGTGCTCCTCACCGTGCACGTCGCACTGCCCCCGCACCCCGGGCCGGTGGCCGCTGCCGCCCAGGTTTCCGCCGACGTCGGCCTCGTCACGCTGATCGGTCTCGCGATCAGCGCCGTCGTCGGGGTGATCGGATTCTTCACCGCCAAGGCGTTCCGTCTGGACGCTATCAAGCTGGGCGACTCCCCAGCCA
Source organism: Actinomycetes bacterium (assembly GCA_046566345.1). GTDB lineage: Bacteria > Actinomycetota > Actinomycetes > Propionibacteriales > Propionibacteriaceae > Propioniciclava. The sequence goes on along the minus strand of JBKHWW010000082.1, from coordinate 768 downwards.
TGGAGGCCACGGTCGTCCCGTCCTCTGAGGTGGAGGCGCTGGAAACGCGTCACAAGGTGCCGGGTGCCGGCATGGTCGTCGGCCTCATCGTCCTCCCGATCGCGCTCATCATGATCGGCTCGGTGCTCACCACCGTCCTGCCTAAGGAGCACGCGCTGGTGCCGTTCGCCTCGTTCGTGGGTGCACCGACCACCGCGTTGCTGACCGGCCTCCTCGTCGCCTACGTGCTCATCGGGAACAAGGCCGGGTGGAGCAAGTCGCGACGCGGCTCGATCGCAGACTCCGCCCTCCCCATCGTCGCCATCATCATCTTCGTCACCGGTGCCGGCGGGGTGTTCGGAAACGTGCTCGTCGAATCCGGCATCGGAGCCGCGCTCAGCGACTCGTTGACCGCCCTCGGATTGCCCATCCTGGTCGCCGCGTTCGTGATCTCGATCGCGCTCCGCGCAGCTCAGGGCTCGGCCACCGTCGCCATCCTCACCACCGCTGGCCTGCTGTCCGAGGCCATCGCCACCGGGGGGTTCAGCCCAGTAGAGATCGCGTTGATCACGCTGGCGATCGGCTTCGGCGCCCTCGGCATGTCCCACATCAACGACTCCGGTTTCTGGATCGTGACCAAGTACCTGGGGCTGTCCGTGGGGGACGGCCTGAAGACGTGGACGGTGCTCACCACCGTCTGCGGCCTGGCGGGCTTCCTCGTCACCGGAGCTGTCTGGCTCCTGGTCTGACAGTGTTGCCACGCCGCGCGGCGCTCCCCTGGCGAGGCCG
>JBKHWW010000081.1:0-5900 GCA_046566345.1 Actinomycetes bacterium | reverse complement strand
CGGAGCGGCTCCAGCGCGGCATCGACACCCAGACCGCCAATGCCCTGCTGGTCAAGGTGAACCAGATCGGCTCGCTCACCGAGACCCTGGACGCGGTCGAGCTGGCCCACCGCAGCGGGTACCGCTGCATGATGTCGCACCGTTCCGGTGAGACCGAGGACACCACCATCGCCGACCTGGCCGTCGCCACCAACTGCGGCCAGATCAAGACCGGTGCCCCGGCACGCTCCGAGCGTGTCGCGAAGTACAACCAGCTGATTCGCATCGAGGAGACCCTGGAGGACGCCGCCGTTTACGCCGGCCGGGCCGCGTTCCCGCGCTTCAAAGGCTGATCGGCGATTCCGCGGCGAGGCGGCCGGCCCGACGTGGGCCGGCCGCCTCGCGGCGTCCAGGGCGCCGGGGCGGGGTGTCGCGTCCCGGGGCCCGCAGCGCATCGCCTAACCTTGGGGGGACCTCACCCTGCCACGCGAGAGGCACGCATCGTGCGCGAGAAGCGCTTCAACCGTCACCCGTCCGGTCCCGGACGGTCGACGAAGCGAGCGCGCAGCACCCCGGCGTCCGCCTCCTCGCCCGTGGAGGCGCCGCTCGCCGAGGCGTCCGCCCCACCACCGCCGACGAAAGCAGGGGCCAAGCCGCCTCGGCCCCGTCGCCCCCGCCTGAAGCTCGCCCTCACCCGGCGCGCCCTGGTCTTCTTCGCCGTCATCGCGGTGCTCGGGTTGTCGTTCGCGGGATCGCTGCGGGTGTGGCTGGTCCAGGCCAGCGAACTGGCCACCGCACGAGCGCAGATCGACGAGCGAACGGCGCGGGTGAGCGGGCTCGAGTCTGAGTTGCAGCGCTGGGAGGACCCCGCCTTCGTGAAGGCCCAAGCACGCACCCGGCTCGGCTGGGTGATGCCCGGCGAGGTCGGCTACCGCGTGGTCGGCGACGACGGCCAGGTCCTGTCCGGCACCGAAGAGATCGAGGGCGTCGGCGCGGCCCGGGGCAACGACCTCGAGGCGCGTTGGTGGGACCGGCTCACCGCCTCGGTGCGCCATGCGGACGAGCCGCCGCCGCCGATCCCCTGACCTCCGGGAAGCAGAGGGTAGGGTGGCGGCCGTGCCGACGCTCGAACCCGCCTCCGAGGCCGACGTGGCCACCCTCGAGGCGCAACTTGGGCGACCGGCCCGCGGCGTCGCGGGAATCGCGTGGCGTTGCCCGTGCGGTCGGCCGGGGGTGGTGGCCACCCAGCCGCGGCTGGCTGACGGCACTCCCTTCCCGACCACCTACTACCTCACCTGCCCGCGCGCGGTCGCCGGCTGCAGCACCTTGGAGTCTCAGGGGATGATGACCGAAATGACCGAGCGTCTGGCGGGGGAGCCTGGGCTGGCGGCGCGCTACCGGGCCGCCCACGAGGCCTACCTGGCCGACCGCGCCGCGCTGGGACACGTCGCCGAGATCGGCGGCGTCAGCGCGGGCGGCATGCCCACGCGGGTCAAGTGCCTGCACGTCCTCGTCGCGCACGCGCTCGCCGCCGGACCGGGTGTCAACCCGCTCGGCGACGAGGCGTTGAACGCCCTCGGCGACTTCTGGTCGCGCCCCTGCCTGGAGGACCACCCATGACCCGACGCGTCGCCGCCATCGACTGCGGCACCAACTCGATCCGCGTGCTCGTGGCCGAGGCGGCGGACTCGGGCTTCGTCGAGCTCGACCGCCAGCTGCGCCTCACCCGGCTCGGTCAGGGGGTGGACGCCTCGGGCGAGTTCCACCCCGAGGCGCTCGCCCGCACCCTGGCCGCCTGCGAGGAGTACGGCGCCGTCCTGGCCGCCCACGATGTAAACACCGTCCGGTTCGTGGCCACCTCCGCGGCCCGCGACGCCCGCAACCGCGAGGAGTTCTTCGCCGGCGTCCGATCGCGGCTGGGGGTGGACCCCGAGGTGATCGGCGGCGACGAGGAGGCGCGGCTCTCGTTCGAGGGCGCCTTGTCGGCGGTGCCGGACGCCGCCACACCCGCCCTCGTCATGGACGTCGGCGGCGGTTCCACCGAGCTGGTCCTGGGGCAGCCCGGCAGACCGCTGCGGGGCGTGTCGCTGGACATGGGCTCGGTCCGCCTGCGCGAGCGCTTCCTGCCGAGTGACCCGCCCACCGTGGAGGAGGCCGCCGAGGCATCGGAGTTCGTCGACGACCTGCTGGATGCCAGCGGCATCGACTTCGCCGCAGCCCGCACGTGGTTCGGCGTGGGCGGCACGGCCACCTCGCTCTCGGCGATCGTGCAGGGTCTGGACGCCTACGACCGGGCCAGGGTGAACGGGTCCAAGGTGAGCCGGCTGGAACTCGTGGGCCTGTCGGCCAGGCTGCTGACCAGCACCGTGGCCGAGGTCCTGGAGATCCCCACCATGGTCCCCGGGCGCGCCGACGTCATCTGCGCCGGGGCGCTGATCTGTGCCCGCGTCGCCGCCCGAACCGGGGTCGACCTGACGGTCAGCGAGGCCGACATCCTCGACGGGATCGTGCTCGCGCTGCTGCATCCGTCAGGGGAGTGGTCCATCCTGGATTGATCCGGTGCGCCCCCGTAGCCCAACCGGCAGAGGCAGGCGGCTTAAACCCGCCCGAGTGCGGGTTCGAATCCCGTCGGGGGCACGTCGCCCACGCCGGGACGGAATAGCGGTCCCGTTGGGCGCGTTGCCTATCATGGATACGTCTCCACAGTGAAAGGCGCCCCATGCAGAGCACCAACCCCGTCTTCACGCGTAGCGAGCCGTTCTCGGCTCAGCGCACGCAGTCCCAGACCTCGGACGCCTACGGCCAGCCGAACCCCTACGGCGGCTACGGGCAGCCCGGCCTGGTCCCGCCGCAGCAGTACGCCCCGCAACAGCCCGCGGGCGGCCTGATGACGATTGACGACGTGATCACGAAGACCGCCATCACGATGGGCGTGCTCTTCGTGTCCGCGGCGCTGGCGTTCCTCTTTATGCCGCCGACGCTGCTCTACCCGGCTCTCATCGTGAGCGGCCTGGTCGGCTTCGTCACCGTGTTGTTCGTCGCCTTCCGCCGGACGATCAACCCCGCGCTCGTCCTGGTCTACTCGGCGATCGAGGGCGTCTTCATCGGCGCACTCAGCCTGCTGTTCGAGCTCATGTTCCCCGGCATCGTCGTCCAGGCGGTGCTGGCGACCTTCGTGGCCGCCGGCGCCACTCTGGCTGCCTACAAGGGCCTGCGCATCAAGGTCACGAGCCGGTTCCGCAAGATCGTCACGATCGGGACCTTCGCGTTCGCCGGGCTGGTCCTGGTCAACTTCGTCCTAGCGCTGGTCGGGGTCGACCTCGGCATTCGCTCGATCGGTGGCGGGTTCAACCTGCTGGCCATCGGCATCTCGATCATCGCGCTCGTGCTCGCCGTAGCGAACCTCATCATGGACTTCGACTACGTCGAGCAGGGCATCCGCAACCGCGCCCCGGCTTCGGAGTCTTGGCGGGCAGCCTTCGGCCTCACCGTCACGATGGTCTGGCTCTACACCGAGATCCTGCGGATCCTGTCCTACTTCCGCTCCAACTGACGCATTTCAGTGGGCCCCCGACCGGACTTCCCGGTCGGGGGCCCGCTCGTGTGTGGCTCAATGGTGGCGGAATCTGCGCAGGAGATCGTGGCCGTGCTTGGCCAGCAGGGACCGCGACCCGTTGATCCAGGCGACTTCGCGGAGGCGGTCCGCGGCGACCCATCGGCTGCTCGAGGTGGTGCCGCCCACGTCGAGGACCACGGGGTCGAATGGGGCGTTGCACCTGGCGGCATAGATCAGCCGCACGGCGTGGAAGTCCTCGACGACTCCGGTGGGGGAGTGCCCGATCCAGTGGTCGGACTGCATGTCGAGGAACTGCGTCACCTCGACGCGCTGGCCGGTCTCTTCGAACACTTCGCGCTGCACGGTGGCGGCCGGGTTCTCGCCAGGATCGATGCCGCCGCCCGGCAGCCCCCACATGCCGGGGACGGCCGTCCGCGAGGAGAACTCGGTGGCGAGCAGGCCGCGCTCGGAGACCACTAACGCGTAGGCGGCCAGCCGCTGCCGTACGACGGGCTCGCAGTCGACCTCGTGGGGCCGCAGGGTCGTCCGGATGCGCTGCGGGCCGCGGGGGGTCACCGGACGCCCGTGCCAGGCCACCTGCAGGGTGACCGCCAGGTCTTCGACCGCCCCTGACGCCGACAGCGGCCGCACGACGCGGTAACCCGCCTCCCAAGCCACCTGGTAGGGGTCGTCGCCATGGCCCAGCGTGAAGGACAGGACGGGCGCTCCGCCCGGAACCTCCACGCCCATGATCTGCACCTGCCCATCTTGGCCCCGGACAAGCGCCGAACCAAGTCAACTCCTCGAAGCGCGCAGGCGCTGCGGCCCATCGCCCGCAGATCGGCGGGCGGCTATGCTCGATGACGTTCCGACCTGCGTCGATGGAGGGTGACAGTGCAGTACAACCCGGGAGCCCAGCTCGATCCCTCACGGATGGGGAGCGGCGGTGGCGGCCGCGGCGGCGGCATCGCCGTGGGGGGCGGCGCCAGCATCCTGGTGATCATCCTCGCCCTGCTGTTCGGCTTCGACCCCGGCGCCCTGCTCGGCGGCTCCTCCGCGCCGGCGGGGACCGACACCGGCAACGAGTACGCCGACTGCAAAACCGGCGCCGACATCGAGACCAACCGCGACTGCCGCTTCGTGGCCTACACCAACTCGATCCAGGCCTACTGGTCCCAGGCCCTGCCCGGCTACCAGCAGACGCGGACGGTCACCTTCGAGGGGTCGATCAACACCGGCTGCGGGCAGGCCACGTCGGCGGTCGGCCCGTTCTACTGCCCCGCCGACTCGACGGTCTACCTCGACAAGGGGTTCTTCGACGCGATGCTGCCCCGGCTGGGCGCCGCCGGGGGTGACGCCGCCGAGGCGTACGTCATCGCCCACGAGTACGGACACCACATCCAGAACCTGACCGGCATCATGGCGCAAGTCCAGCAGGCCGGACAGCAGACAGGCCCGACCTCGCCGCAGACCCGCCTCGAACTCCAGGCCGACTGCTACGCCGGTGTCTGGTTCCGCTACGCGGCCAACGATCCCAACGGCCCGATCGCCGAGGTCACCCAGGACGACCTGAACAGGGCAGCGGACGCCGCCGAGGCCGTGGGGGACGACCGGATCCAGCAGTCGCAGACCGGGCGGATCAACCCGGAGGAGTGGACGCACGGCTCCTCCGAGCAGCGCAACAAGTGGCTGGCCCGCGGCTTCAACACGGGCGACCCGAACCAGTGCAACACGTTCGCGGCGGGCGCCCTCGACAGCTGAGTTCGCCTATTCGACGGAGCCGCCGTCCAGGTCGGTGACGACACTGCGGTCCCCGACCGTGAAGTAGAGGCGCGGCGTCCCCGTGCCCTCGCGGTCGGCGGCGACGCAACTCCACTCCTGGTCGAGGGTGAAGGTCTCCGCCGTCAGCATCCCATCCAGCACCGCCCAGACCACCTCGGGGCGCACGCGGGCCGGGTCGAAGGCCGGGAGGGTGGCGGCGTCACTGCGCGGGGTGACGATCGTGGGCGTCCGGGCCGTCCGCAGCCGACGCCGATAGCTGCCGTCGGCCTCCCTGGGGGAGTCCAAGTAGACCCCCACCGAGGAGCCGAACCCGAGCGCGCTCGCCGCGCCCCGCGGGCCGACCACCTCGGCGTACCCCTGCCGCAGGCCCCACAGGCTGGTGAAGTCGAGGGTGGGCAGCAGAGTTCCGTCGGGGTTGAAGAAGACCGCACGCGACTCGGGGTTGGTCGACACCGACATCGACACCAGCCCCGCGGAGTAGTCGACGATCTGCAGCGTCTGGCCCTGCCGGGATCCCGACACCGACTCCGCCGCCCGGAACAATGCGCCGACGTCACCGAGCTCGAAGTCACCGGGATCGAAC
>JBKHWW010000080.1:0-12016 GCA_046566345.1 Actinomycetes bacterium | reverse complement strand
GATCGACAAGACCTACGGGCGCCGCGGCGCCGACGTGGTGGCCCGCAACGAGGCGGCGGTGGACGCCGCCGTCGAGCACCTGCACCGCGTGCCGGTGCCGGACGCTCCTGTCTCCGAGCAGCCGATGATCGCGCCCGTCCACGGGGACGCGCCCCCCTTCGTCCGCGACGTGACCGCGCGGATGCTGCTGGACGAGGGCGACAGCCTGCCCGTGTCCGCGCTGCCGGTTGACGGCACCTACCCGTCGGCGACCACCCGTTACGAGAAGCGCAACATCTCCGACATCGTCGCCGTGTGGGACGCCGAGACCTGCATCCAGTGCGGCAACTGCGCCTTCGTGTGCCCGCACGCCGTGCTGCGCGCGAAGTACTACCCCGACACCGCGCTAGCCGACGCGCCAGAGGGCTTCCAGACCGCCCCGCTCAACGCCGCAGGCCTGCCCGGATCGCGCTACACGCTGCAGGTCTACGCCGAGGACTGCACCGGCTGCGGCCTGTGCGTCGAGGCGTGCCCGGTCAAGGTACCCGGGTCGGTGACCCGCAAGGCCATCAACCTGGCGCCCGTCGCCGACCGCGAACCGACCCGGCGCAACGTGGCCTTCTTCGAGTCGCTGCCCGTCAACCGCCGGAGCCGGGTGGACTTCGCCCAGGTGCGCGGCGTCCAGTACCTGGAGCCGCTGTTCGAGTTTTCGGGCGCCTGCACGGGCTGCGGCGAGACGCCCTACCTGAAGCTGCTCAGCCAGCTGTTCGGCGGGCGCGCCACCGTCGCCAACGCGACGGGCTGCTCCTCGATCTACGGGGGCAACCTGCCGACAACGCCGTGGTCCCGCAACAAGTACGGGCGCGGCCCGGCGTGGTCGAACTCGCTGTTCGAGGACAACGCCGAGTTCGGCCTCGGCCTGCGGCTGGCCGCCGACCTGCACTCCGGCCTGGCGCGGACGCGCTTGGCGGAGATGCGCGACGAGATCGGCAACGAGGCGCTGGTGGACGCCCTGCTGGGGACCGAGCAGCTCTACGAATCGGACCTGTCCGCGCAGCGGACCCGCATGGAGGAGCTCAAGGCGATCCTCGACGGCATGGAGGGCCCGAGGGCCGCCGACCTGCGCTCGGTCGCCGACCACCTGCTGCGCCGGTCGGTGTGGATCGTCGGCGGCGACGGGTGGGCGTTCGACATCGGCTCCGGAGGGCTCGACCACGTCCTGGCGTCCGGGCGTGACGTCAACGTCCTCGTTTTGGATACCGAGGTCTACAGCAACACCGGCGGTCAGGCGTCCAAGGCGACCCCGATGGGGGCGGTGGCGAAGTTCGCCGCCGCCGGCAAGGAGACGATCAGCAAGGACCTGGCCATGCAGGCGATCTCGTATGGCAACGTGTACGTGGCGCGCGTGGCGATGGGCGCGGACCCGCAGCAGACGCTGAAGGCGTTCCGTGATGCCGAGGCCTACGACGGCCCCTCGCTGATCCTGGCCTACAGCCACTGCATCGCCCACGGCATCGACATGCGCAAGGGCCTGGATCAGCAGTACCTGGCCGTGAACTCCGGGCACTGGCCGCTGATGCGGTACAACCCGGTGCTGCGGATGGCCGGGAAGAACCCGTTCCTGCTCGACTCGCCCCGCCCGCGGTTCCCGCTCGCGAAGTACCACGAGAACGAGCTGCGGTTCCGGATGCTGAAGAGCAGCAACCCCGAAGCCGCCGAGCGGATGCTCGCGTTCGGGCAGCAGCAGGTGGAGCGCCGCTGGCGCGACTACGAGCAGATGTCGATGCGCAGCGCGGACGAGTTCGCCGCCGACGCGAAGGAGTGACGATGGACCTGTCCACCACCTACCTCGGGCTCGAGCTCGAGCACCCCGTCGTCGCGTCGGCGGGGCCGCTGTCCCAGACCGTCGACGGCGTGAAGGCCCTGGCGCACGGCGGGGCGTCCGCCGTCGTGCTGTACTCGCTCTTCGAGGAGCAGCTGCGCACCGAGGTGGCACGTGACGAGGCCCTGATCGCGGCACAGGAGAACGTCTACGCCGAGTCGTTGGACTACTTCCCCGCCACGCCGATCACGACCCGCTCGGCCGCCTACTCCTACCTGTCCCTGGTGGAGCGATCGGTCCGAGCCGTCGACGTGCCCGTGATCGCCTCGCTCAACGGCTCCGACCTGGGCGGTTGGGTCGAGTTTGCTCGCGAACTCGAGTACGCCGGCGCCGCGGCCATCGAACTCAACATCTACTTCGTGCCCGGCGACGTGAAGACGACCGGCGACGTCGTGATCAAGCGGCACCTCGAGATCGTCTCCGCCGTCACCGACGCGGTCGGGCTCCCGGTCTCGGTCAAGCTGTCTCCGTTCTTCAGCTCGGTGGGCAACGTGGCCCTGCAGCTGGTGGACGCCGGGGCATCCGGCCTGGTTCTCTTCAACCGCTTCCTGCAGCCGGACATCAACATCGAGACGCTGCGCGTCGACACCGGGTTCGAGCTGTCCACCCAGCACGAGGGCCGGCTGCCCCGCACGTGGATCGCGGTCCTGCGCAATCACACCAACGCCTCCCTCGCCGGGTCCACCGGGGTGGAGTCCTCCGACGACGTGGTGCGGTACCTGCTCGCCGGGGCGGACGTGGTGATGACGACCGCGTCTCTGATCCGGCACGGCCGGGGGTACAGCCGCGAGCTGGTGGCGGGGCTGAAGTCGTTCATGGTCCGCAAGGCGTTCGCCAGCGTCGGGCAGTTCCGCGGGATGCTCGCCCTGCCCCCCCTCTCGGACGCCGACGCGCTGGAGCGCGGCGGCTACGTCTCCGCGATCCAGGCGGCCAAGGAGCGCTACGGCACCCTGTGACCTGGGCACCTCCGACCCACGACGACCCCGCTGGCCTAGACTGCCCTTGATGGACGACGAGCACACGCCTCTGCAGGCGCACCCCACTCCGGACGCCGGCGTACCGGGGAGATCGGCGCGCCCCCTGCGGGTGGCCCTCTTCACCGACAACTACGGCCCCGGGCACAGCGGTCTCCTGTACGCCGTCCAGTTCCTGGAGGGGGAGCTGCTGGATGCCGGGTTCGAGGTGGAGGTGGTCGCGCCCGCGTGCGTCGGCCCGAACCCGTACAAGGACCACCCGCGCCGCAGCGAGCGGCGCCTGCCGGCGATGCGTGTTCCCGGCGTCCCCGCCGCCATCGCGGCGGGCCGTGGCTTCGAGAGGTTCCTCGACGAGTTCGCCGTCGACCCGCCCGATGTCATCCACGTGCACGGACTCGGGCCGGTCGGCTTGCTCGGGGTCTGGGCCGCGGACCGCGCCGAACGTCCGCTCATGGTCACTTGGCACACCGACTTCGAGGCCTACGCCGAGCACTACTCGGTCCTGACGCCCTTCATGGACGCCTACTACCGCCTGCTCAAGGTGGCCACCCGGGGAATGAAGCGGCCCGCGTTGCGCGATATGCGCCGGTGGATGAGCGTGCGCTGGCTGCGCCGGGACATGTCCCGCCGGAGCCTCCTCAACGCCGCCCGGGACATGCTCCAGGCCGCCGACCTGGTCACCACGCCGTCGGACAAGACCGCGATGCGCGTCCGGGAGCTGGCACCCAAGAGCCGGATCACGGTCGTGCCGAACGGCGCCGATGCCCTCCCCGAGGGTGAGCCCCTCACCCCCAAGACGGGCCCCCGGATCCTGTACGTGGGCCGGATCGCCCCCGAGAAGAACATCGGGCTGCTGCTGAGCGCGTTCAGCTGGGTCCGCGAAGAGATTCCGAACGCCGAACTCATGTTCGTCGGCGACTGGCGCGTGTCGGCGTCCCTGGAGCGCAAGCTGCGCCGCGCGCGGGCACGCGGCGGCGTGACGCTGGTCGGGCAGGTCCCCCGCGAGAAGCTGGGCCCTTACTACGCCTCAGCGGACGTTTTCGCGTTCCCGTCCACCACCGACACCCAGGCGCTGGTGCTGCACGAGGCCGCGCACGCCGGCCTGCCCATCGTGTCGGTCGACCACGAGCTCCGCCTGGTGCTCGACGAGGGCGTCAACGGCGCCATCGCGCGACCGACGCCGGAGTCGCTGGCGCGCCAGCTTGTGATGCTGCTGCACAGGCTGGAGGACCCGGAGTTCGCCGCCGCCGCCCACGCCCGGAGCAAAGAGATGGCCAGCTGGTGGACGATCGAGAACCAGTCCGAGGCGATCATCTCCCTCTACCGCGACCTGGCCGCCGGCCGCGAGGTCCCCGAGTCGATGAAGGCCATCCCGCCACTTCCCCGCTGAGTGCGCCGGCCCGCGTTCCCAACCGGGCAACGGCACGGTAACCGGGGACCTGCCTGCGCTGCGGACCGGGGTGGGGTATCGCCTCCACCGACTCTTCGTGGAGACTACCCGCCGACACCCACCGAGGACGCCGCAGCGCGCCGGGCCCGCTCGGCGACCGCGCCGACGAGCGCCGCGGGCACCACCAGGACGCCCGCTACGAGAGCCAGGCCCGCGAAGCCGACGGACGCGAGCACCAGTCCGCTGGCCAGGGCCGCGGTAGCTCCGCCGTAGTTCATCAGGGCGTCGCCGGCGCCCTGGAGCGGTACGCGGACGTCGCTGGCCTCGACGCTCCCGATCAGCACCGAGGCCGCGATCGTGGACGCCGACCAGCCCAGCCCGAGCAGGAACAGCGCGACCATCGTCAGCGGCAACACGGCGCCACCGATGAACGCGGTGGCGGCCGCCACCCCCAGCACGACGAGACCGAACAGTGCCGTCGGCATCGGCCCGACCCGGTCGGCGAGCCAGCCGAAGACCGGACTGAAGGCGAACATGCCCAAGACGTGCAGGCTCAGGACGAGGCCGACGACCGTCAGCGCATGCCCGGAGTGATCCAGGTGCACCGGCGTCATCGACATGATCCCGATCATCACCATGTTGGCCAGCACCAGCAGCACAACACTGAACCTGATCACCGGCCGACCCATGGCCCATCTCAGCGCGGGCAGGGCCCCGCGGACGTGGGGTCTGCCCAACGTGGCCGATGACGCCGCCGAGGCGTGCACCGACGGCGAGTACAGCGCGAAGACCCCTATCGAGGCCAGTCCGAACGCAGCCAGCGAGAACACGAACGGACCCGCCAGGCTGGGGATGCCGAGGGCGAGCGCTAGGTCGGCCCCGGGGGCGATCAAGTTGGGGCCGAGCACCGTCCCGATCGTGGTCGCCCAGATCACCACCGACATCGTGGTGCCACGACGCGACGGCTCCACCAACTCGGCCGCGGCGTACCGGGACTGCAGGTTGGCGGTTACGGCCGTGCCGGTGAGCAGCAGCCCGACGAACAGGGGCGCCAGCGAGCCCACCACCGCCCCCACCAAAACCAGGGCTGCGCCGGTGAACGCCACGGCGTGGCCGAGGGCCAGCGCCGGCCGACGCCCGCGCCGGGCGGCGAGGGTCGCCAGCGGCACGCCGGCGACGCCCGCCCCCAGGACCGACAGCGCCATGCCGAGGCCAGCGAGGGCCGGGCCTCCCATAGAGGCGACCAGGAGGGTCCCCACCGCGAAGACCGCGGCCACCCCGACGCCGCCGAGGATGTTCCCCACAACGAGCGCGATGAGCGAGCGGCGTGTCGAGCCTGCCACCATCGGAGGCTACGCCCGCCAAGGGACCCGCCGCCAGGGGGGACCGGCCCGGACCTCCCCCGACCCCAGGGCAGGGCCACCAGCGGCGCTCAGCGGGCCTCGGGGCGGAACCGGCGCAGCAGCAGACTGTTGAACACGACGAACACCGAGCTGAAGGCCATCGCCGCCCCGGCGATCATCGGGGTGAGCATGCCGAGCGCAGCCAGCGGAATCGCGGCCACGTTGTAGGCGAACGCCCAGAACAGGTTCATCCGGATCGTCCGGAGCGTCGCCCGCGACAAGCGGATCGCGTCGACCGCCAGCATCAGGTCCCCGCGCATCAGGGTGATGCCGGCGGCCTCCTTGGCGGCGTCCGTCCCGGATCCCATGGCAATGCCGAGGTCGGACGCCGCCAGCGCCGCGGCGTCGTTGACCCCGTCGCCCACCATGGCGACCTGGCCCCGGGCCTGCAGGGCGCGCACCACCGCGACCTTGCCCTCGGGGCGGACGCCGGCGACCACCTCGTCGATGCCGACCGACTCCGCCACTGCCCGCGCAGCGCGCTCGTTGTCCCCGGTGAGGAGCACCGGCGTGAGCCCCAGTTCCCGGAGCCGGGCCACCGCGGCCGCGGCCGTGTCTTTGACGGTGTCGGCCAGCGACACGACTCCGACTGGCGAGCCCTTGCGGGACACCACCACCGGCGTCTCACCGCGGCCCTGGGCGGCGTCGACGACCGCCACCAGCCCCGTGGGGAGGGACGCCACGGCGTCTGGCCTGCTCACCGACACGGGCGCGCCGTCGACCACCCCGCGGACGCCCTCGCCCGGCACGTTCTCGAAGCGGTCGAGCACACCGAGCCTCCCGGCTGCGGACGCGGCCGTCACGATGGCTCGGGCGAGGGGGTGTTCGGACCCGGACTCGGCGGTGCCAGCCCAGCGGAGCACCTCGGTCTCCGTCGCCCCCGGGACCGGCGTCACCGCCACCACCTGCAGGTGGCCGGTGGTCACTGTGCCGGTCTTGTCCAGGGCGATGGTGGTGACGCGGCGTGCGCGCTCCAGGACGTCGGGGCCGCCCACCACGATGCCGAGGCGTGCGCCGCGCCCAGTCCCGACCAGCAGCGCGGTCGGGGTGGCCAGCCCGAGGGCGCAGGGGCAGGCGATGATGAGCACAGCCACGGCGGCGGTGGCAGCGAACAGGAGCGTCTCCCCCGCCAGCAGCCAGCCGGCCAGGGTGAGGGCCGCGATGAGGAGGACCACGGGGACGAAGACCCCAGAGATCCGGTCGGCGAGTGCCTGGACCGGAGCCTTGCGGGTCTGCGCCTCTTCGACCATGCGGGCCATCCGGGACAGCTCGGTGTCCGCCCCCAGCGCTGTCGCCCGGACGACCAGGCGCCCGTTGGCGTTGACGGTGGCCCCCACGACGCGGTCGCCGGGCCCTTTGTCGACGGGCACCGACTCGCCGGTCACCATCGACTCGTCGACGGCGGAGGTGCCCCCCACCACGACCCCGTCCGTGGCGATCTTCTCGCCTGGGCGGACGACGAACTCGTCCCCGAGGGCGAGCTCGCCCACCGGGACGCGGAGCTCGCGCCCGCCGCGCAGCACGGTCGCCTCGGCGGCGCCCAGGGTCAGCAACGCCCGCAGCGCCTCGGACGCCTGCGTGCGGGCGCGCGCCTCGAACCAGCGCCCGGCAAGGAGGAACATGACGATGCCCACGACAGCCTCGAAGTAGACCGCGGCGCCGTCGGAGCGGCCCAGCGTGAATTCGAAGGGGTGCCGGAAGCCGGGCATGCCCGCGTGGGTGTTGAACAGCGCCCTCACCGAGTACCCGTAGGCGGCGGTGGTGCCGAGCGAGATGAGCGTGTCCATGGTGGTGGCGCGGTGGCGCAGGTTCACCCACGCCGACCGGTGGAAGCGGCGTCCGGCCCACGCGTACACGGGGGTCGCGAGCACCAAAGACGCCCAGGTCCACCCGGAGAACTGAAGCGCGGGGACCATGGCCAGCAGGATCACCGGCACACCGAGGGCGGCCGCCAGGATCAGGTCACGCCGGATGTCCGCCGCCCGGTCGGGCCGCTGCTGGGTGGGGTTCGGCAGGGCGGCCGAGTACCCGGCTTGCTCGACCACGGCGATGAGCTGGTCGGCGGTGACCGAGAGGGGCGCGAGGACCCGCGCCTTCTCGGTGGCGTAGTTGACCGAAGCGGTGACGCCTTCGACCTTGTTGAGCTTCTTCTCGATGCGGGCCGCGCACGACGCGTAGGTCATGCCTTCGATGTCGAGCTCGAGCGAGTCGCGGCGATCGATGTCGGGGGTTGGGGAAACGGTGCTGACGGGCTGGGGGGCCACGGGGTCTTCTCCTGGGTGCGGAGGGCCGGCGTGTGGTCGGGGGGCGGACGCCGCGGCGTCCGGCCCCGCGAGGACGAACCGGTCCTGGCGAGGAACTTCGTTGCGTGTGTGGCACCGGACGCCGGCGTTAGGGCCGGCGTCCGCTGACGTGATTCAGACGACGCTGTAGTCGCCGGCCTCGGCGACGGCCTCGACGATGCGGTCGAAGTCGACGGGGGCGTCGGAGGCGACGGTGAGGGCGCCGGAGTCGAGGTCGACCGCGACGTCGGTCACACCCGGGATCGAGGAGACCTCTTCGGTGACGGCCGACACGCAGTGCGAGCAGGTCATACCGGTGACGGTGTAGCGGGCGACGGTTGTGTCGGCGGTGCCGCACGTGCACGGCTTGCCTTCCTGGCAGCCGCAGGTGCAGTCGGGACCGCAGTTGCAGGTCGCGGCGGCCACGGCCTCCTTGGCCTTGCCGTGTTCGTGGCCGCAGCCGCAGTTACAGCCGCCGCCGGTGGCCTTGGAATCCTTGAGGGTCAGCTCAACCATGGGTCGTTCTCCTTCTGTGTGGGTCGTGGGTCAACTGCGGACGAGGCGGGCGATCGCCTCGGATGCTTCCTGGATCTTTTCTTCGGCTGCCGGGCCGCCCTCGCGGGCGGCGGCGACGACGCAGTGCGCCATGTGGTCCTCGAGGAGCTCGAGGGCCACCGACTGCAGCGCCTTCGTCATGGCCGAGACCTGGGTGAGGATGTCGATGCAGTACTTCTCCTCTTCCACCATGCGCTGGAGCCCGCGGGCCTGCCCCTCGATGCGGCGGAGGCGGCGCAGGTAGTTGTCCTTGGCGGTGATGTAGCCGTGCTGGTGGGCGGCGTCCGCGTCGGCGTCGGCGCTGTGGCAGCTGTGGGCGTCCGGTGCCGAAGGCGCCAGGACCCGCGCGTCGTCGGGCACCGCGGGAATCTCGATGTGTTCGCTCATGTCTCTCCTCGCCCTTGAACTATACCCCATGGGGGTTTATTCCACGCGTCGTGCGGGGATAGACGCACGCCGAGTGGCGCTCGTCGCCCGCCCGTGCCATCGGATTGACGATTGCCTGTGGACAACGTTCGCGGAACGCGCCCGTCCTCCCAGCGCGCGCCGTCGGATGGTCACTGCGCGCCCACGATTCCACGAAGTGAAATGTGGTGGCAAATCACAGGTTGTGGGCCGCGTTAAACCTAGTCGCAGAGCGGTTCGGCAATGGGTATTCTCGCGGCCCACAGCACCGACGGCGTGTCGTGCACAGCCCGGACGCCGTGGGTGCACAGCCGTCCACACCTCATCCACAGGGGGGGCCTTCTGAGCGTTGGACCGGGGGCCGGTGGCGGGTCTACGGTCGGCTGATCCCCTGCACCGGGCACGCCAACGCCGGCGGCCGTCCGGGGGAATTGTCGGTCCCGGGCCCTAGCGTGCCGGGTGAACCAGCGTGACGAGCGGGAGGGGCGGGCATGTCGATGGACCAGCAGCTGGGGCAGCGGTCCGGCAACGTGGTTCCCTTCGAGCGAGGCGGAGGTCCCTCCGACCGGACGCCGCCCCAGGATCTGCCCGCCGAACAGAGCGTGCTGGGGGCGATGCTGCTGAGCAAGGACGCCATCGGCGAGGTCACCGAGGTGCTGAAGGGCCGCGACTTCTACCGGCCCGCGCACGAGTACATCTTCGACGCGGTCATGGATCTGTACGGGCGAGGCGAGCCGGTCGACGCGATCACGGTCGCCGATCACCTGGGCAAGCACGGCCACCTCGGGCAAGTGGGCGGCCACATCTACCTGCACGAGCTCGTCTCGGCGGTGTCGGTGACCGCGAACGCCACCTACTACGCCGAGATCGTGCGCGACAAGGCGATCCTGCGGCGCTTGGTCGACGCCTCGCTCAAGATCTCTCAGATGGGCTACCAGGCCGAGGGCGACGTGACCCAGATCGTCGACCGGGCGCAGCAGGCGATCTACGAGGTGGCCGAGAACCGTACGTCCGAGGACTACCAGCCGCTCTCCGAGCTCGTCGAGATCACGCTCGACGAGATGGAGGCGCTTACCCAACACGGGCAGATGGCGGGCGTGCCGACGGGCTTCATCGACCTGGATCACCTGACCAACGGGCTCCACCCCGGGCAGATGATCATCATCGCGGCGCGTCCTGGCATGGGAAAGTCGACCCTTGGCCTCGACTTCGCGCGGGCGGCGTCCATCAGGCACGGCCTGTGCAGCGTCTTCTTCAGCCTCGAGATGACGAAGTCCGAGATCGTGATGCGCCTGATGTCGGCCGAGGCGGGGGTGCCCCTGAACGCGATCCGAAAGGGGGACATGACCGAGGAGTACTGGAGCCGCATCTCGGCCAAGACCGCTCAGGTGTCCCGGGCGCCGCTTTACATCGACGACTCCCCGAACCTGACCATGATGGAGATCCGCGCCAAGGCCCGACGGCTGAAGCAGCGCATGGATCTCAAGCTGGTCGTCATCGACTACATGCAGTTGATGACGTCGGGCAAGAAGGTGGAGTCCCGCCAAGTCGAGGTGTCCGAGTTCTCCCGTCAGATCAAGCTGTTGGCCAAGGAGCTCGGAGTGCCCGTCGTCGCGCTCTCGCAGCTCAACCGCGGCCCGGAGTCGCGCCAAGACAAGAAGCCCATGCTGTCCGACCTACGCGAGTCCGGCTCCCTTGAACAGGACGCCGACGTCGTGATCCTGCTGCACCGAGAGGACGCGTACGACAAGCAGTCGCCCCGCGCCGGCGAAGCCGACTTCATCATCGCCAAACACCGCAACGGCGCCACCGACACCCTGCCGGTCGCGTTCCAGGGTGCCCTGAGCCGGTTCGTCGACATGCAGCGGTAGCTCCCAGTGAACCCCGCGATGGCCGCCGTGACGACGACCGCGCGAGACGTCCCTGGCGTCATGGCCGAACGGTACCGGACGGCCTGGACACAAGGTTTCGGCGAACCGACTCAGGGCAACACCCGGAGGTGGGCGGCGTCCGAACCCACTCACGTGAGTGGGCATCGCGCGCCCGTAGCCCTTCCGGCGCGCGAACTCACACAGCTGCGTGCGCCTCGTCCCGAGACAGGCCGGGACAGCGAGGCCCCAACGCCCCGCGCCCACGCCCCCGAGTCGCGCCGCTCTCACACCGCGGACCCTGCCACACGCCCCTAGAGGAGACTGCGGAACTCGGCGCGCGTGCGGGCGATCCAGGAGTCGAGAGCGACGCGTGTGTTCACGGCCAACCACTGTTCACGCGGCATCACGACGAGGCAGTCAGGGATGACTCCCCCCGGCTCGGACGCCGCCCCCGTCCGCAAGCCGAGGAGTCGTTTCTCGAGCGCGTTGATCAGGTCGAACCGCGGCGGGGCGGGCACTTCGACGAAGCCGATGCGCACCAGGGCCCGCGCGATCCCGGAGCGCGCGATCACCGCGCGCACCCCGTCGTAGTGCGGGTCGTCGAACGAATCGGCCAGCGCTCGGATCCCCTCCAGAATCTCCAGCCGGGCGGCGAGGCGTCCGCGATGACCCTGTCGGCGCAGGGTGGCGAGGTCCGCCAGGTGGTGGACGGCGTGGAGCTCGCACACCAGATCCTCACCCGCCCGAACCAGCGGCGCGCCCGAGGCGTCCGGCACGTCGCGGCTGGCCACCGCGACCGTGGCGGAGAAGAAGCGACCGTAGGAGCGCTCCTGCCGCACGGGTCGCAGCGCCACCACGCTGGACGCCAGCGCCAGGCACCCGCCGGCCAGCGCCACGGCCCTCCCCCACCGGATCGGCGCGCTTGCCGCCAGGAGCGAGGCCAGCGCCGAGGCGGCCGCGAGCCCGATGGCGTCGCCCTGCACCTCGCTGGACGGACGCGCGAGCTCACGCCTCCACCGCCTCAGGGCACGTCGCCGCGGCCGATCCCGGGGCTCGTCGTCGGGGAGCCCGCCGAGCTCCCATCCCGGCGGTGCGGTGTGGACGGGGCGCCGCGCCAGCATCCGCAGCTCGGAGGCAAGCATGATCCGCGCGAACCTGAGCCGGCCCTGCCGCAGGACCCGCCGCATCGACGTGGGGATCCGCACGCTGCGCAGGACGCCGAACCGGGCCAGCGCGGCCCCCCGGCGCACATAGTCGTGGTCCTCGGCGAGGGCG
>JBKHWW010000079.1:0-3405 GCA_046566345.1 Actinomycetes bacterium | reverse complement strand
CTTCGCCGCGTGACCGCCGCGGGCGCCGTCAGCGCCTCCCACGGCGCGCCAGGAGGCGCCACACCAGCCCCGAGGAGGCGTCCTGGCCCGTCCGCACCCAGGACAGCGCGCGTTCGTTGACAAGGGTGAGCTCCTGGCGGCGGCGGGCCATCGCAGACCCGGCGAACAGCACCTCGTCGCCCTCCTGGAGCGCGATGTCGGAGGGTGGGTGGACGACGACCTGAGAGCCCCGGGCGAAGACGAGGGGGATCAGCCAGAGCTCGGCGTTGCGGTTGCGGGGGTCGCGGGTCAGGTCTCCTAGCCGCACGGGCAGGTCATCGGCCAGCTGTTGGGTCACGGCGGGCGCCTGGGTCGTGCTGACCACGACGCTCCAGGTCTCGGGAACGCAGCCGGGGCGCAGTTCGGAAAGCCGCTCCACCAGGCTGCGGCAGCCCGGCTCGGACACCGAACGGAGGTACTCCAGGTAGCGCGCCATCAGCGGGGTGGTGATGACCGCCAGGAACTCCTGGGCGACCAGGCGTGACGGTTCCATGGACAAATCGCCCTCGAAGGCCTCGAACAGGGGGGTGCTGGAGGCCTGGTTGTGGCGGGTGACGACGAAGATGTCGGGGTTGAGTTCGCGCGCATGCACGGCGATCGCGAGGTTGCGGCGGTCGTCGTTGTGGCCGGCGACGATGCCGACAGCGTGCTCGACGCCCGCGGCGACCAACACGCCGGGCTCGGTGCCCCTGCCCTTCACGTCGACGTCCTCGATGCCGAAGTGGGAATAGTCCACGACGCTCACGGTCAGGCCGGCCTCGCGCAACCGTGAGGTGATGGCGTGGCCGAACCGGCCGTAGCCGCACATCACCCAGTGCCCGCTGGGGGGATGGTGCTCCTCCGGCAGCGGGCGACCGGGCAGCCCGGTGAGGATCTCCCGGGCAAGGTACCGCTCGGGGGCAATGATCGCCGATACCAGGTGCTCGGCGAACCGCTCGAAGGGGTTGACCACGACGTCGCCGCCGAAGACGCCGTGGGTGACGTCGAGGTCGGGATCGCGAATGCGGGCCAGCACCGGCAAGCCGGGGCGCAACAGGCTCACGTTCACGGCCACCGACAGATTGGTGGTGTCGTCCACGGTGAGGGCCATCACGCCCCTGCAGAAGGGCGACAGCAGGCCGGCGGCGGTCAAGGTGGTGGGCTGGCTGGCGTCGCCGGCGCTGATCGGCGGGTCGAACCGGAACTCCTCCAGACGCAGCTCGTCGACCCGGCTGGGGTCGGCCTCCAGGACGACGAAGCGAAGGCCCAGCCGGTCCAGCCCGCGGCAGACCAGCATCCCGGTGTCACCGCAGCCGGCCACGATGTAGAAGGGCTCGCGCAGGGTGCGGATCCGGTTCGCGAAGCGCCCGGTCCTGACCGCCGTCTGAAACCCGGCGTCTTGCAGGAGGGCGAAGACGGTCACGATCGTGTAGGACCAGCCCACGACCGTCAGGTAGATGCTCAGGGTCATCCACAGGCGCTGAGCGGGGGAGTAGGCGGTCGGGATCTCGCCGAAACCGATGGTGGTCCCGGTGTAGCTGATCACGTAGAACGCGTGGAATAGGCCGATGCCCGGGGTCGGGTTGCCTTCCGCGTCCACGCCCGGGGTCAGCGCGAGCCCCACTGTGCAGAGCGTGTACACCAGCACGATGGTGATCAGGGGCAACCGCAGCCGACGGAGGACGAGGTAGAAGACGTTGGTCATCGTGCAGTCCGTCGCCTCAGCGGCGCATGGTGAAGATCTCGCCCAGCATCAGCACCACGGAAATGAGGTTGGCCAGGAGCGCACCGGCCGACATCGAAACCACCTGGCTCATCACGTCGCCGGTCATTCCGGTCGGCGTCATGTACTCGGCTACCGTCCAGATGAGGGCGGCCGCGACCAGTTGGACGTCGGCGACGAGGCTGGTGGCCAGGTGGACGGCTCCCAGCTGGCTACGATCGCCGAACTTGAGGATCGTCGCGATGAGGCTGACCACGAGGGCGGCCAGCAGGCCCCAGACGCTGTGGAGCTCGGGTCGGTCCATCTCTCCGGTCCAGAACCCGAAGTTCAGGGTGGCGGCCAGCGTGATGAAGAAGCCGAAGACGACCTTCTCGAAGTTCATGCGTACCTCCCTCGAGGCCGAAGCACTCTGACCGCGCCTCGACGGGGTCGGCACGGGCATCCAGGGCCACTCTAAGGTCGGACGCCGGCCTGGGGGGCTTTAGACTGACCTCTCGTGGCACTCACCATCGGAATCGTCGGTCTTCCCAACGCGGGCAAGTCCACCCTGTTCAACGCGCTCACCCGCAACAGCGTTCTCGCCGCGAACTACCCGTTCGCGACTATCGAGCCGAACGTGGGCGTGGTGGGCGTGCCCGAGCCGCGGCTGGCGGTGCTGGCACAGCTGTACAGGTCCGAGAAGGTGATCCCCGCGACCGTGTCCTTTGTCGACATCGCCGGGATCGTGCAGGGTGCCTCCCAGGGCGAGGGCATGGGGAACGCGTTCCTGGCCAACATTCGCGAGGCGGACGCCATCTGCCAGGTCACGCGCGCTTTCGCTGACGATGATGTCACCCACGTCGACGGCGCGGTCAACCCGGCCTCCGACATCGAGACGATCACTACCGAGCTGGTGCTGGCCGACCTGCAAACGTTGGAGAAGGCCCTCCCGCGCCTCGAGAAGGAGGCGCGCATCAAGAAGGAGGCGCAGCCCAAGCTCGCTGCGTGGCGGGAGGCGTACGAGGTGCTGTCCTCCGGCAAGGGGGTGTTCGCCGCGGGGCTCGACCTCGAGCCGCTGCGCGAGCTGTTCCTGCTCACCGCCAAGCCTTTCATCTACGTTTTCAACTGCGACTCCGATCAACTGGCGGACGCCGCCCTCCTCGCGCGGATGGCCGCGGTCGTTTCCCCTGCCGAGGCGATCTTCCTGGACGCCAAGTTCGAGTCGGAGCTCGTCGAGATGGACGAGGACGAAGCGCGCGAGTTCCTCGCCGAGGCCGGCGTGGACGAACCCGGGCTCGACAAGCTGGCGCGGGTCGGGTACGAGACCCTCGGTCTGCAGAGCTACCTGACTGCGGGGCCCAAGGAGGCCCGGGCGTGGACGATCCGTAAGGGGGCCACCGCCCCGGAGGCTGCCGGCGTCATCCACACCGACTTCCAGAAGGGGTTCATCAAGGCGCAGATCGTCAGCTACGACGACCTCGTCGCTGCCGGCTCCGAAGCCGCCGCCAAGGCGGCCGGCAAGATGCGGCTGGAGGGTAAGGACTACGTGATGGCTGATGGTGACGTGGTCGAGTTCCGCTTCAACGTCTAGCCGCGCCCGTTGCGCCCGGCGACGAGACGGACGGCCTCCGAGACGTCTGCGGGGAGCGCGACGAACCTCCAAGCGTCCGCTGCCTCCGCCCGGA
>JBKHWW010000078.1:0-12374 GCA_046566345.1 Actinomycetes bacterium | reverse complement strand
GGATACGCGCGACGCCCGACGCGACGCAGAATGGCCGCATGAGCCTTCCCGAGCACCCGTCGCTGTCACTGCCGGTCACCGAGGCGGACAGGGATCGCGCCGAGGAGGCGCTCAAGGACGCCTACTGCACCGGACGCCTCGACGAGGTGGAGTTCGACCGGCGCCTCGACCTGGTTCTTCGCGCCCGGACCCGCCGTGACCTGAACGCCACGTTCGACGGCCTGCCGCCTGCGCCGCGGCGTCCGTCGGGCACGGCACAGACCGCGGGATCGGGAATCGGCGCCGTCGCCCACCTGTCAGCCCTGTTCACCTGGATCCTCGGCCCCCTGCTCGTCTACGGCGCGAGCGCGCCGGGCTCCCCGGGGCGTCGCGAGGCCGCGAAGGCGTTCAACTTCCAGCTGATCATGGCGATCGTGCTGGTATTGACCGTCCTGCTGGGAGCGATCCCTCTCGTGCCCGACGTGCTGGTCGGAGCGCTCGTCACGGCCGGCTGGCTGAGCTGGCTGGTGCTCACCATCGTGGGCGGCGCCCGCGCCCTGTCCGGCCAGCCGTGGCAGAATCCGGTGATGAAGGTGTTGCGGCTCGAGGTCCTGGACTCCCGGACGCGTTAGCTTGGCCCCACGCCGGACCCGGCGTAAACTGGGGAGGCTCCCCGGTGTCAGAACCGTGGGGACAACTCAACAGGGGGTGACTGGTTTCGACTTGGGACGGTAGTCCCAGGAGAAGCGGGCCGAGGATCCAGGGACATCTCGTTAACGACTCCTGGAAACCAATATCTGCCGAAACTCACGCAGATAACTACGCTCTCGCTGCCTGATCAGCGACCGTAGGGTCAGCCCGGGCGTAGCCTTCCGCCCGGTTCCTGGCCTCATCTAGAAGGCTTGCTGACCAGCTGACGCCTTGGCGGCTGGTCGGGACTTCACCAGGGCTGGGCCTGTCCGCGACGTGCCGATGTCGAGCGCGGGGGCCAAGCAGAACGACACCATCGGCTGCGCCCGGAGAATGCCTGGTTCGCCGCTCGAGGACGCGGGTTCGATTCCCGCCACCTCCACCCCTGACGAACGCGCGACCGCCCCGCAGATGCGGGGCGCTCGCGCGTTTCCGTGCCGCTCGGCGTCCTCAGCGGGCGCCGTGGCAGGATGGGCCCGTGGAGCCCGAGATCACCGCCGCGCCGCTGCAGCCGGGGACGCTGCTCGTCGCCGGGGTGCTCCTGACCGACGGCATCTTCGATTCTTCGGTCGTCCTGCTTCTCGACGTGGACGCCTCCGGCGCGCTCGGCGTCGTTCTCAACGAGTTCTCGACCGTCGATCTGGGCGCCGTCCTGCCCGGGTGGGAGCCGCTGACGAGCTGGCCGCACCGGTTGTTCAACGGGGGGCCGGTGTCGCAAGAGGGCGCGATCTGCCTGTCCAGTCCGACCAACGAAGCCGAAGAACCGCCGGGGTGGCGCCGGCTGTTCTCCTCGGTGGGCCTGTTGCACCTCGAGACGCCCGTGGAGCTGGCCGAGGGTGCTTACCGCGACCTGCGGATCTTCGCCGGGTACGCGGGCTGGGCCCCCGGGCAGCTGCAGGGTGAGGTCGCGCAGGGCATGTGGCACCCGGTGCGTGCCACCCACACCGACGTGTTCGACCCGAACCCCGAGAGCCTCTGGAGGCGCGTGCTGGCCCGTCAGGGCGGCCAACTAGGCTGGTTGTCGACATGGACGCCCACGCCCGAGCTGAACTGAGGGGGACCGTCACGTGACCGGCGCGAACAGCAAAGTGCTCGTCGTCGACGACGACGCGGCGCTGGCCGAGATGTTGCAGATCGTGCTGCAGGCGTCCGGCTTCGACACCGCCTGGGTCGGTCGGGGCGACCACGCGCTGGCCGAGTTCAGGCGCTTCAAGCCCGATTTGGTGCTGCTCGACCTGATGCTCCCGGGCCGTGACGGCGTAGATGTGTGCCGCGACCTGCGGGCCGAATCCGACGTCCCGATCGTGATGCTCACCGCCAAGTCCGACACCACCGACGTGGTGGAGGGGCTCGAGGCCGGGGCTGACGACTACGTGGCCAAGCCGTTCAAGACCCAAGAGTTGCTCGCGCGGGTCCGGACGCGGCTACGGCGGGGGGCCCTGCCCGCCGACGACCCGTCCGTCTTGCGGATCGGTGACATCGTCATCGACGTCGACGCGCACACCGTGCACCGCGACACGGACTCCCTGTCGCTGACCCCGCTCGAGTTCGACCTGCTCCTGGCGCTCGCGCGCCGGCCGCGTCAGGCGTTCACGCGTGAACTGCTCCTGCAAGAGGTGTGGGGATACCGCCACCCCGGGGACACCCGCCTGGTCAATGTCCATGTGCAACGCCTGCGCAGCAAGATCGAGCGTGACCCCGAGCACCCCGAGATCATCGTCACGGTCCGGGGCATCGGCTACCGCGCGGGGCAGCCGCAGGTGCCATGACCCCAACCGGCTCCCCGCTCGGGGCCCCGGCGCGCTGGTGGTCGCGGTCGCTTTCGTTCAGGGTGGTCACCACCAGCGTGGCGGCCATGCTGCTCGTGCTGGGGGTCACGGGGTGGTGGCTGGTCGACTCCTCATCACGAGGCATCCTCCAGGCCAAGTCGCACCAGTCGGTGTCCGAGGCGTCCGCCGTGCTCGAGGGCATGCAGGCCTCGCTCCGGGACGCCGACCTGCGCACGTCCACCGTGAACGAGCGCCTCACCCTGCTGGCCAGCGATGCGGCCAGCCGCGGCAATGTCGGGAGCCAGTACGAGGTGGTCATCAGCGGACCCGTGTCAGACATCACGTCGGCCGGTCTCGACGTGGCGTCGGTGCCCGCCTCGATCCGCGCAGGGATCGACGAGGGTGGCCAGGACCTGCTCACCACGCCGACATCCATCATGTTCACCGACGGGCGGGAGCCGCGGGCGGGCCTGGTCGTGGCGGGCGCCCTGCTCGCGCCTGGCAGCGGCAGGTATCCGGTGTTCTTCCTGTTCGGGATGGAGCAGGAGCAGCAGACCCTCGAAGTGGTTCAGCGCTCGGCGCTGACCGCCGCCCTCGCCTTCATGCCGCTGATGACCGGGTTGATGTACCTGATCTCGCTGCAGGCGCTGCGACCGATCAAGGCCGCGCGCGAGGCGTCCGAACGCATCGCGGCCGGCGACCTCAACGAGCGCATGACGATCCGGGGAAGCGACGACCTTGCCGGCCTCGCGCGCTCGATGAACCACATGGCCGATGAGCTCGGCCGCAAGATCCAGCAATTGGAGAATCTCTCGCTGGTGCAACGGCAGTTCGTCTCCGACGTCAGCCACGAGCTCCGGACGCCGCTGACGACGGTACGGATGGCCGCCGACGTGCTTCACGAGGGGCGCGAGGAGTTTTCGCCCCTGCCCAGCCGGGCCGCCGAACTACTCAAGGGTGCACTCGACCGTTTCGAGTCGCTCCTGACCGACCTCCTCGAGATCAGCCGGTTCGACGCGGGAGCCGCCGAGCTTCAGGTCGACGAGGTCGATATGGTCGAGCTCGTCTCCGCCGAGGCTGCCGCGCAGCAGGCGCTGGCAGACTCCTACGACACCACGATCATCCTCGACGTCCCCGACGAGGCGCGCTGCCAGGCGGATCCCCGCCGCGTCCGCCGCATCCTGAGCAACCTCCTCAGCAACGCCATTGAGCACGGGGAGGGCTACGACGTGCACGTCACCGTGCGGGCCGGCGCCGACGCCATCGCGGTCACAGTGCGCGACCACGGCGTGGGGTTCAGCGCTGCGCAGTCGCTCCAGGTGTTCACGCGCTTCTGGCGGGCAGACCCGTCCCGTCAGCGAGCCGTGGGCGGGACCGGCCTCGGCCTGTCGATCGCGCTCGAGGACGCGCAACTCCACGGTGGCTGGCTCAATGCGTGGGGGCGTCCGGGCCGGGGCGCCAACTTCAGGCTGACGCTCCCGCTCACGCCCGGCGCTCCCATCTCGGAGTCTCCGCTGCCCGTCGTGCCGCCCGACAGGGGGATCGCGTGACCCGACGCTCGTCCCGTCCGCTCGCCCTGATCGTGACCCTGCTCGCCCTGGCCCTCGCCGGTTGCAGCGGGGTACCGACCTCCGGCCCGGTCACCCGGGCGTCCGCCGCGCCGGGCCGCGTCAACCCCGGAGTCGAGATCGCGCCCGCACCCCCCGGCCTCGACGCCACCCCCATCGAAGTCGTCGAAGGCTTCCTGCACGCGATGGCCTCGTGGCAGCCCAACTACGCCGTCGCGCGCGCCTACCTCACCGAGGACGCCTCCAGCCGGTGGAGGCCGGACGCCGGCGTCCGCATCTACGCCCAAGGCAACCCGGTCGTCGCCACCGACTCCGGCGCGATGCTGCGCGCCCCCGTGGTCGGCACCCTGGACGCCGCCGGGGCGTACCGTCAGTCCGCCGGCATGCTCTCCCACGACTTCGGTCTGGTCCTCGATGCGCGGGGCCAGTGGCGCGTGGGCAACCCGCCGGACGGGCTGGTGATCTCGGAGTACCTGTTCTCGAGCGCCTTCGCGCGGGTGACCGCGTACTTCTTCGCCCCCGGCGGCGGCTGGCTCGTGCCCGACCCCCGCTACTTCCCGCGCGGGGCCCAGGCGCGCGAGGGTGCAGCCCGAGCAGTCCTCGGCGGAGCGACCGAGTGGCTGGCGCCTTCCGTGGGCGGTGCCCACCCCGGGGCGTTGCTGGACCGGGTGGACCTGAGTCCTGCCGGTGTCGTCCAGGTCGTGCTACGCAAGGGAGCCAACGACCTCGGCGACGCCGAGCGCGTCGCCCTGACCGCCCAACTGGTGTGGACGTTCCGGCAGTTCGAGTCGGTGGTCGGCGTCCAGATCGCCTGGCGCGGGGAGGAGCCGTGGCTGATCGCCCCGTACGGGCGCAGCATCCCCGTCACGGCCTTCCCCGAAGCCGACCCGACCGATCGCCAGGCCAGCCGGCAGCTCTTCGCGGTGATGGGCGGACGCCTCGTGCGCGCGACGGAGGGGCCGCAGGGCATGGACAACCTCGTCGTGGCACCGGGCGTCACCAACGCGTCGCTCGCGGCGGTTCGCTCCGATGCGCTGCTGGCGGCCGCCGTCGTGGATGACCGCAGCGGGCTGGTGCTGGCCCCGCTCGGCGAGCCCGACGTCTCGCCGCTGGGCGGGTCGGTCGGCTTGCGACGGCCCCACTTCGACCGCCGCGGCGACCTCTGGGTGGTCAACGACGCCGGTGCGATGGCCCTGGTGAGCGTCGACGCCTCCTGGCGCGAGGTGGCGGTGGCAGGGCTGGGGGAGGGGCGGGTCGAGGCGTTTCGCGTTGCCCCCGACGGCGCCCGGATGGCGCTGGTGGTTCAGCGGCCGACGGGTCAGCGCGCGGTGGGGCTGGCTCGCGTCGTCCGCGGCGCCGACGGGGCGGTGTCGCTCGAAGGTTGGCGGGAACTCACGGTGACGACGAGCTCGGTGGGCCCGGCGAACGTGCTCGACGTGGGGTGGCGTGCCCCCGACTCGCTGCTGGTGCTGGTGGCCGACGGTCGCACCACCACCGTGCTGGCGGTGGCCCAGGACGGCTCCACGGTAGCCCCGATCGGGCCCTCGACCACGCCGGACCTCGTCGAACTGGCGGTGGCGCCGGGCGTGCCCCCGATGGTGCGGGCCGCCAACGGAGACGTCTGGCGGTACAACAGCGACTTCCGGTGGTCGCTGCACACGTCGGGGGTGGCGTCCGCTTTCTACCCCGGGTGACAGGCGCCGCCTAACGTGGTGGCGTGCTCGGACGCCTCGCGGACGCGGCCGCGTCCCTGGTGCTGGGCGCCGCCTGCCCGGGTTGCGGGGTGCCGTGCGCCCGCCTGTGCCTGGCCTGCGCCGACACGGTCGCGGACCCGGCGCCGTTTCCGGTGCCCTTCGCCGCAGGGTTGCCGATCGTGGCCGGCGCCGCCTACGACGGGCTGTGGCGCCGCGTGCTGGTCGCCTACAAGGAGCGTCACGCCTGGTGGCTCGCCGATCCGTTGGGCCCGGTCCTCGCGCTGGCGGTGGGGGAGGCTCTGGCGCGCGCCGGCGTCCGCACGCAGGAGTTGGTGCTGGTGCCGATGCCCTCGTTGCCGCGCTCGGTGCGGGCGCGAGGCCTGGACACGACCCTGGCGCTGACGCGTTCTGCGGCTCGGGTGCTGGCGGCTCACGGCCTGGATGCTCGCGTCGAGGCGAGCCTGCACCACGTCCGCGCGGTGGCCGATCAGTCCGGCCTGTCGGAATCGAGCCGCCACGCGAACCTGGCGGGGGCGATGGCGGCGCGAGCCGGCGGCGCGGGCGTTCGGGTGCTCGTCGACGACCTCACCACCACCGGTGCCAGCCTCCTCGAGGCGTGCCGGGCCTTGGCGGAGGTTGGCACGCCGGCGTCCGGCTGTGCGGTGGTCGCGGCCACGTTACGACGCCGACGGCCGGGCGGGGAGGACCCCACCCGGCCGCCGGCGCGCTCGGGAGCGTGAATCAGATCGCGGCGACCCCGACCTCACCGGTGCGGACCCGGACGACCGACTCGACGGGGGTGACCCACACCTTGCCGTCGCCGACGGTGCCGGTTCGGGCCGCGTTGGCGATGATGGACAGGATCGGCTCTGCCTCGCTGTCCTCACAGACGATCTCGAGCTTGACCTTGAGGATGAAGTCGACCGTGATGGTTTCGCCGCGGTAGACCTCCTTGTGGCCGCGCTGGCGGGCGTAGCCGGAGACCTCGGAGACGGTCATGCCCTTGACGCCGTACTTGATCAGCGCCTTCTGGACGTCGTCGAGGTGGTCGGGCTGGATGATGGCGGTGACGAGCTTCACTTGGAGGCCTCCTTGACGATCTCCGACTCGGGCAGGTCGCTCGCGTCGATGAGAAGGGAGCGGCGGACGCCGCCGGTCTTGGCGGAGTAGTAGACGGGGCTGAGGTCGTAGCCGACCTCGGAGTGCTGGCCGAGGTCGATGCCGGAGAGTTCCTCGGCCTTGCTGACCCGGAAGCCGAGCGTCTTGTGGATGAGGAACCCGATGCCGAGGGTGACGACGAAGGAGTACGCCAGCACGACGGCCGCACCCAGGGTCTGACGGCCGAGCTGGTCGAGGCCGCCGCCGTAGAAGAGGCCCGCGACGCCGGCCGGCGAGCTCGGGTCGGCCAGCAGGCCGATGAGCAGGGTTCCGACGATGCCGCCGACGAGGTGGACGCCGACCACGTCGAGGGAGTCGTCGTAGCCGAGGGCGTTCTTCAGGCCGACCGCGAAGGCGCAGGCCACGCCCGCGGCCGCGCCGATGACGAGTGCGCCGAGAGGGCTGACCGACCCGGCCGCCGGGGTGATGCCGACCAGGCCCGCGACGATGCCTGACGCCGCGCCCAGCGAGGTCGGGTGACCGTCGCGGAAGCGCTCCACCAGGAGCCAGCCGCACAGGGCTGCCGCGGTGGCGGCCAGCGTGTTCACCCATGCAACGGCCGCGGTGGTGTTGGCGCCCAGCGCGGAGCCGGCGTTGAAGCCGAACCAGCCGAACCAGAGCAGCCCAGCGCCGAGCATGACCAGGGTCATGTTGTGCGGGCGCATCGGCTTGCTGCCGAACTCAATGCGCTTGCCGACCACGAGAGCGAGGGCGAGCGCCGCGGCACCCGCGTTGATGTGGATCGCCGTACCGCCGGCGAAGTCGATGGCGCCGATCGAGTTGGCGATGAAGCCACCGAACTCGGCGGTGGCACCGTCGAAGGCGAACACCCAGTGCGCTGCGGGGAAGTAGACCAGCGTCGCCCACAGGACCGTGAACAGAACCCAGCCACCGAACGTCGCCCGGTCGGCGATGGCGCCGGAGACGAGGGCGACGGCGATGATGGCGAAGCAGGCCTGGAATCCCACGAACGCAAGCGTCGGGATCGTGCCGACGATCGCCTCCTCGCTCATCAGACCGTTCAGGCCGGCGAACTCGAACGGGTTGCCGAGCACGCCGCCGATGCTGTTGCCGAACGCCAGCGAGTAGCCGTAGAGCACCCACAGGACACCGACCGTGCCCATGGTGACGAAGCTCATCATGAGCATGTTGAGGACGCCCTTGGCGCGGACCATGCCGCCGTAGAAGAAGGCCAGGCCGGGGGTCATCAGCAGCACGAGCGCCGCACTGATGAGCACCCAGGCGGTGTCGCCTGCGGAGATTTCGTAGATCATGGCGTTAAGACTGGGGCAGGCGTGTTTCGCGACCGTGTAACCGCCGTTCCGGGTCTGTTACCTGGCGTTACGACCATGTTGCGGGCCGCCGCGTCGCCGGGGGCTCGGCGGTGGCGCGAGGGTTGAGAACTTCGGATGAACGGGTCCCAACGCGTGAATGTCAGGGACTTCCGCGCTAGGTTGAGGGGATGGCACACGAGCCAGCCTCCGGTCGATCCGGTGGGCTGGGCGCGCGTGCCTTTCTGTTCCTAGAACAAGGAGGTTGACATGGACGTCATCGTCACCGGCCGACGCTGCACCATCACGGACGACTTCCGGGAGAAGGTGTCGGAGAGGATCAGCGGGATCGAGCGGTTCCGCGATCGTGTGCAACGCGTCGAGGTCCAGGTCTCCGCCTACACGCACAAACAGCCCGACCAGGCGACCAGGGTCGAGATCACGCTCATCGGCCGGGGGCCGGTGGTGAGGTCCGAGGCGTCCGCCGACGACAAGGGGGTCGCCTTCGAGCACGCGCTGGACAAGATGAAGTCGCAGCTGCGTCGCGCCGCCGACCGCCGCAAGGTGCATCGCGGCCTCCGCGTGGCCGACACCCTCGAGGCGGCGCTGGCCTCGGCCCCGCCGACCACCGCCGAAGCGCCGGTGGACAACCCGGCGGTCCGGCGGATCGCCGGCCTGGAAGTGACCGGGGACGGCCCTCTCGTGGTCCGCGAGAAGATCTTCCCGGCAACCCCGTTGACGCTGGCCCAGGCCCTCGACGAGATGGAACTCGTCGGGCACGACTTCTTCCTCTACGTCGACGCCGACACGGGTGCGCCCAGCGTCGTCTACCGCCGACGGGCCTACGACTACGGCGTGATCCACCTGGACGTCGACAAGGCGTGACAGACCCCAGCGCGACCGGGCATCGGGGGCGACCCTGATGCCCGGTCGTTTGTCACTCCGCGCCGCGCGGCGGGCCGCGCTGGCCGCCCAGGGGTTCGGACGCCCACGCCCGACCCGCGTGACCCTGCGGCACGTCCAGGGCGAGATCGCCCGCCTGGCCCAGTTCCAGATCGACTCGGTGAACGTCGCGGTCCGCGCGCACCTGATGCCCCTGTTCGCGCGCCTGGGCCCCTACGACACGGCTCTCTTGGACCGCGCCTGGTCCAGGGCGCCGCTGCGACTCTTCGAGTACTGGGGGCACGCGGCCTGCCTGGTCGACGTCGACCTGCAGCCGGCACTGCGCTGGCGGATGGCCGAGCTTGCCGAGCGCGAACGCCGTCATGTCGGGCGCATCGCGGAGGCCAGGCCGACGCTGCTGCAGCAGGTCCTCGCCGACGTGGTAGCGGGCGGACCGCTCACGGCGCGCGACATCGAGACCGTCGAGGCCCGCTCGCGTGAGCACTGGGGCTGGAACTGGTCGGAGGCAAAATACGTCCTGGAGTACCTCTTCGACTCCGGCCAGCTGAGCGTCGCCGGCCGCAACCGTGCGTTCGAGAGGCTCTACGACCTCAACGAGCGGGTGCTCCCCGCTCGCGTGCTGGGCGAACCGACTCTCTCAGCCGAGAAGGCGCACGACGCCTTGGTGCACCGATCCGCCCGCGCGCTCGGCGTGGCCGACCTTGCCGCCCTGGCAGGGTACTTCTACCTGCGTCAGGCACCTGCCCGCGCCAGCGTCGCCCGGCTCGAGCGCAGCGGCGAGTTGGAACCCGTCGAAATCCGTGGGCTGCCGGGGCAGTACTGGCGCTGGCACCAGGCCAAGCTGCCGCGGTCGCTGCACGCCAACGCGCTGGTCAGTCCGTTCGACTCGCTGGTCTTCGACCGCAAGCGCTTGGAGCAGTTGTTCGGAATGCGGTACCGCATCGAGATCTATGTGCCCGAGGCGCAGCGAGTCCACGGCTACTACGTCTACGTGTTCGTGCTCGGCGAGGTCCCTGCCGCCCGGATCGACCTCAAGGCCGACCGAGCCGCCGGCGTCCTGCGTGTGCAGGCCGCGTGGCTCGAGCCCGGCTGCGAGGCCCTGACGACGGCCCGCGCGCTGGCCGAGGAACTGCACGCGATGGCGGGCTGGCTCTCCCTCCGTGACGTCTCCGTCGCTGGCCGGGGCACCCTGGCCGGGGCGCTGGCGTCCGTCGTGTGACCCCCTACGATGGGACACGGGCCCGCCGCCGCGGCGTCCGCTGTTCAGTACGAGGAAGCCGAGAGACGTGGGTCTGTTCGACAAGCTGATGCACCTGGGTGAGGGGCGCGCCATCAAGCGCCTCGAGGGGATCGCCGCCCAGACCAACCTTATCGAGCCCGACTTCGAGGCGATGACCGACGAAGAGTTGCGCGCCCAGACCGGTGAGTTCCGCGAGCGCCTCGATCGCGGCGAAACCCTCGACCAGCTGCTGCCCGAGGCCTTCGCCACCGTGCGCGAGGCGGCCAGGCGGGTGCTCGGGAAGCGGCACTACGACGTGCAGATCATGGGTGGCGCCGCCCTGCACCAGTGCAACATCGCCGAGATGAAGACCGGCGAGGGAAAGACCCTGGTCGCCACCCTGCCCAGCTACCTCAACGCGCTGACCGGCCAGGGCGTCCACGTGGTCACGGTCAACGACTACCTCGCCAAGTACCAGTCCGAGCAGATGGGCCGGATCCATCACTTCCTGGGGCTGACCACCGGGGTCATCCTGCAACACATGACCCCCGCCGAGCGCCGCGTGGCCTACGCCGCCGACGTGACCTACGGCACGAACAACGAGTTCGGCTTCGACTACCTCCGCGACAACATTGCGCTCTCGCTCGAGGACTGCGTGCAGCGGGGACACCACTTCGCGATCGTCGACGAGGTCGACTCGATCCTCATCGACGAGGCGCGCACGCCCCTGATCATCTCTGGGCCGGCCGAGGACAACCAGCGCTGGTACCCGGTGTTCAGCCGCCTCGCCAACCGGATGATCCGCGACACCCACTACGAGGTGGACGAGAAGAAGAAGACCGTGTCGGTCCTGGAGCCCGGCATCGCGCTGGTGGAGGACCGCCTGGGCATCGATAACCTCTACGAGTCGGCCAACACCCCCCTGATCAGCTACCTCAACAACTCGATCCGTGCCAAGGAGCTCTTCCGCCGCGACAAGGACTACATGGTCACGGCCGAGGGCGAGGTCGTCATCGTCGACGAGTTCACCGGGCGGACGCTGGCGGGCCGCCGTTACTCCGAGGGCCTGCATCAGGCGCTGGAGGCCAAGGAGGGCGTCCAGATCAAGGAGGAGTTCCAGACGCTGGCGACGATCACGCTGCAGAACTTCTTCCGTATGTACGACAAGCTCGCGGGCATGACCGGCACGGCCAAGACCGAGGAGAGCGAGTTCCAGAAGATCTACGGCCTCGGCGTCCTGCCGATCGCCACGAACATGCCGATGATCCGCGTCGACCAGGCCGACCTCATCTACCGAACCGAGGACGCCAAGTTCGACGCCATCGTCGGTGACGTCGTCGAGCGCCACGCTGCCGGCCAGCCGGTGCTGCTGGGCACCGCCTCCGTGGCCAAGTCCGAACTCCTCAGCAAGCGGCTCGTGCAGGCGGGCGTCAAGCACGAGGTGCTGAACGCCAAGAACCATGCGCGCGAGGCCGCGATCGTCGCGCTCGCCGGTCGCAAGGGCGCGGTGACCGTCGCCACCAACATGGCCGGGCGTGGCACCGACATCATCCTGGGAGGCAACCCCGAGTTCATCACGGACGCCCTCCTGCGCGAGAAGGGTCTCGATCCGACCGAGCACCCCGACGAGTACGAGGCGCTCTGGCACCAGACGTACCCGCAGATCGAGTCGCAGACGGCGGCCGAGCACGAGGAAGTCGTCGCCCTGGGCGGCCTCTACGTCGTGGGCTCGGAGCGGCACGAGAGCCGGCGCATCGACAACCAGCTCCGCGGCCGCTCGGGCCGCCAGGGCGATCCCGGGGAATCCCGCTTCTACCTCTCGCTACAGGACGACCTGATGCGGCTGTTCAAGGCCGACCTGATCGACCGGGTCCTGCAGGTGCTCAACGTGCCCGACGACGTGCCGATCGAGAACAAGCAGGTGACGAACTCGGTCGCGAGCGCGCAGCAGGCGGTCGAGAGCCAGAACTTCGAGGTGCGCAAGAACGTGCTGCGTTACGACGACGTGATGAACCGGCAGCGGCACACGATCTACGCCGACAGACGGCGTGTCCTCGAGGGCGAGAACGTCGACGAGCAGCTGCGGGACGCCGCGTCGAAGGTCGTCGAGCAGGTCGTCCGCC
>JBKHWW010000077.1:0-13318 GCA_046566345.1 Actinomycetes bacterium | reverse complement strand
CACCTGCCCGCGCTGACGGCGCTGCCGCAGCACACCGTCACGCGACGGCTCGCCCTGCTCGAGCACAGCCACGAGGGGGCCGGGCCCACGGCCGCCCTGTTGGGCGCCATCACGTGGGACGACGCCTCGGGGACGGGCCACGCGCACCCGCTCATGTGGTCGGACGAGGTGGCGGTCTCGCCCGCAGTCGGAGCGACGGAGGTCTGGGAGATCTTCAACCTCACCCCCGACGCGCACCCCGTGCACGTGCACGAGGTGGTGTTCGAGGTGCTGAACCGCCAGGCCATCGACGTTGAGGAGGACACGGTCGCTCTCGAGGAGGAATCGGATCCCCAGCCCCCCGAACCGTGGGAACGTGGCCGCAAGGACACCGTCATCGCCCTGCCCGGCCAGGTCACGCGCATCCGGGCGCGGTTCGCCACCGCCGGCCAGTACGTGTGGCACTGCCACATCCTCGAGCACGAGGACAACGAGATGATGCTCCCCTTCCGCATCGGTCCGGTTCAGCCGGGGCAACCCGAGTGAGTCGCGGCGAAGCGCCGAGGACATGAAGTCCTCCGTGGTGGGTATCAAGACTGCACCTGCGATGCGAAAGGTGTTCGTGATGCGAAAGGCTCCTGCGCTTGGACTGATGACCGCAACGATGGTTGCGCTGGCGGGTTGTACGGCTGGAGGTGTTATCTCCAGCCCGCCCGCCTCGGGAACGGCCACAGCTTCCGCCTCCGCCACGCCGTCCAAGGTGTTCAGCGAGGATGAACTCCGCGCGCTGATCTCCGGCCTGAAGGACGCCGATGGCAGCGAGTTGCGGCTGTACTCCAAGGAACAGGTCGACCAGGGTGGGAACATAGCGGACCTGTTGCTGGGCACCGCTACCGTCACTCCAGCGAACTGCAAGGACATTGCCACCGCGGGCCTGATGGACGTCGTGGAAAGCGGCGCGGTTGCAGTCGCGATCTCCGACAGTTCCGAGCCGCGGACGCTCTCCGCCCAGTCGGGCGATGAGGGACCGGACGCCGTCGAGGTGCTAACAGGGATCAGCGGCATGATGAGCCAGTGCGCCACCTTCTCCGTCGAGGCGCTCGGACAGCGGTATGACGTCAGCAGCGAGGAACTCCAGGCCGATACCGATGCGCAGAAGACGTTCGCGACCCTCAGCACCCGCGCAGGTCAGCCCCAACAGGAGTTGATGCAGGTCTCCGGCGCCGAGGGCAGGCTGTTGGTCGTTGCTACCAAGGGAGGTGCCGACCTCGGAGAGCCGGATCGGGAGGAGCTCGAGGAGCTCATCAACGCGGTGCTGCGAAAGGCCGAGGGCGGCACGGGAACTGCCAGCCCGACATCCAGCGGCACGCCGACCTCAACCACGTCCGCCTCACCCTCGGCGACGCGTGGCTCAGCCTCGCCCACCGTCACCATCACGGTGACGTCCTCGCCAACGCCGACGCCGTAACACACGGTGGCGTTACCGCTTGTCATGGCGGAGGTGGCGGGATTTGAACCCGCGATGGGGTTAACCCCCAAACCCGCTTAGCAGGCGGGCGCCATAGACCGGACTAGGCGACACCTCCTCGGCCGAGGCAACAGGCTACCGGTCGGTGGCCCTCGCAGCAAAAGCGAGGAGGGGGTGCCGGAGTATGCTCGGCGCAGACTCATCACCCGAAGGGCGACGGCCATGGCCAGGCGGACCGAACTCGCGGGCGCCTCTGCCCACCGCGAGGACGCCGCGCGCTCGCTACCGTCGTCGCCGGGCAGTCCGCGGCACGCCAAGGAGGGCGAGGAAAGCATCCCACGGGCGCGATCCCGGGCCAGGCGCTTGGCCGAGCCGTGGACGTTCGCGTCCTCGCTGGGCTGGACGGTTGCCGGCACGGTCGTCCCGGGCCTCGGGCTGATGCGAGCCCGCTACAAGAAGTCCGGGGCGATCCTGCTTGGTCTCGCGCTGCTGGTGCTCGTTGCGGGCGGGCTCGCCGCCTGGCTGGCGCCGCAGGCGTCCCTTTCGTTGCTGCTCCTGCCCGGCGTCCTCACCGGGTTGTGGGTCGGCCTGGTGGCGTTCGGCGTGGTCTGGGTCATCAGCATCGTCGCCACCCACCTCGCGCTGCGGCCGGCCGTCCCGAGGGGGTGGCAGCGCCTCCTCGGCGCAGGGGTCGTCGGCGTCCTGACTCTGGCCGTGTCGACCGCCTCGTTCGTGGGGGCCCGGACGGTCTACGACACGGCCGCGCTCATCAACGGGGTCTTCGGCGAGGAGAGCCCCGCGCAGGTCTCGGCCACCCCGTTGCCGTTCGGCAACCCGGTCGACCCGTGGGCTCACAAGGAGCGGCTCAACGTGTTAGTGCTGGGCGGCGACTCCGGACAGTCGCGCGCCGAGGAGCTGGGCGCCCGGACGGATACGGTGATCCTGGCCTCGATCGACACGCAGTCCGGCGACGTCGTCCTGTTCAGCCTGCCGCGACAGACCCAGCGGTTGCCCTTCCCCGAGGGGACCGACCTGCACGAGCGCTGGCCGAACGGCTTCACCAACGGCGTGCCCAACGACGCCAACTACTTCCTCAACTCCATCTACGACCAGGTGCCCGCGATGGCTCCCGACCTGCTCCCCGAGGGCGTGGAAGATCCCGGCGCCGAGGTGTTGAAGATCGCGGTCGGCGAGGGGCTCGGTCTCGACGTCGACTACTACGCCATGGTCGACATGGACGGGTTCATCGAGTTCGTGAACGCCCTGGGCGGGATCACGGTCAACATCAACCGGCCCATCCCGGTCGGCGGGCAGACCACGGGCAACATCCCGCCGGACCGGTGGCTGCCGCCCGGACCCGACCAGCACCTCAACGGCGTGGACGCCCTTTGGTACGCCCGCGGTCGCTATGGCTCGGCTACGGGCGACTACGACCGGATGTCCCGCCAGCGCTGCGTGATCCAGGCCGTCGTCAAGCAGGCCAACCCCACCACCGTGCTCGCCAACTACGAGGCGCTCACCCGCGCTGGGCGTCAGATCATCAAGACCGACCTGCCCAACCGCGTGTTCCCGCCCATCCTCACGCTCGCCCTGCGGGTGAAGGACGGATCGATGACCAGCGTCTCGTTCGAGAATGACAAGGACGGCTTCTCGACGGTGCGCCCCGACTGGGATCTCGTCCGTGAGCGGGTCCAGAACGCGATCGATCCCCCGGCGCCCTTCCCCGCGCCCTCCCCGACCGCCGGGGCGACCACATTCCCCGAGCCGGACGAGACCGCCGAGCCGGACGAGACCGCCGAGCCGACGCCCCCGGCCTCGTCCTCGGTCGCCGACGAATGCGCCTACAACCCGCAGCCGTTCCCGGCCGAAGGGTAGCGCCGAGGGCTCTCCTCCCCAGTTCCTGACTCCCTAGCCGCTGAAGTTGGTGTAGCCGCGGTCGGCGTCCAGGCGACGCCCGATGGCGCGGCCGAGCGCGTCGAGGTCGGCCGTCGAGCCAGACGGCGCGATGAGGTGGATCCGCTTCTCGTCGCCCGAATGCAGCGTGAGGCGTCCGGCTGCCCGCGTGACCCTGGTCACTTCCGACCATCGCCCTTCGTGCCCCGTACCGCTCAGCGGCAGGACCCGGAACCCGTCGTCGTCGAGCTCGACCGTCACACGCTGGCGTGCCGCGGCGGCGACCGCCAGCCCGGCGAGCGCCACGCCGGCGACGACCAGCAGCACGGCGAGCACCACCGCGGCCACGCCCCAAGCCCACAACGAGTCCGCGACGAGCACGAGCGCCCCGAGCAGGGCGAGCACGGCGGCGATGGCGAAGGCCCGGACCGCAGGCCGCGGGCGGATGACGAACTGCTCGACGGACACGCGGCGAGGGTGGGATTCGAACCCACGGAGCGTTGCCGCTCGGCCGCTTTCAAGGCGGCTGCACTCGACCACTATGCGACCTCGCCCGAGTGCGCTCATCCTAGCCCCGGTCGCGCGCACTAGGGTGGTCGCCATGCGTGCCGTGATCGCCACCGAAGCCGGAGGGCCCGAGGTCCTCGAGATCTCCGAGGTCGAGACCCCCACTGCGGGGCCAGGCCAATTGCTGGTCCGGACGGTGGCCGCGGGCGTGAACCGGGCAGACGTGCTGCAGCGGCAGGGCCACTATCCGCCGCCCCGCGGCGAGAGCGAGATCATCGGGCTCGAGGTCTCCGGTCACGTGTCCGAGGTGGGCGTCGGCGTCCGGGGCTGGGAGGTCGGTGACCCGTGCGTGGCTCTGCTGGCCGGCGGCGGTTACGCCGAGTACGTCGCGGTCCCGGCCGTCCAGGCGACGGCGCCGCCTGACGGCGTCGACCTGGTCACCGCGGGCGGGCTGATCGAGGTGGCCGCCACGGTGGTCTCCAACATGGACCACGTGGGGCTGCGGCGGGGGGAGACGTTCCTCGTACACGGAGGCGCGGGCGGCATCGGCACGTTCGCGATTCAATACGCGAAATCGCGCGGCTGCCGGGTGGCGACCACCGCGGGCTCAGACGAGAAGCTGGCCCTGTGCCGCGAGCTCGGGGCGGACATCGCTCTCGATTACCACGGCGACTGGGCCACCCAGCTGAGGGAGGCGACCGGCGGAAAGGGCGTCGACGTGATCCTCGACATCATCGGCGCAAAGTACCTGGACGCCAACGTGAAGTCCCTGGCCCGCGGAGGGCGCCTCGTCGTCATCGGGCTTCAGGGGGGCGTCAAGGGTGAGCTCAACCTGGGTGCGCTCCTCACCAAGGCGGCCACCGTGACGGCCACGTCGCTCAGGTTCCGCCCGGCCCGCGAGAAGCAACAGATCATCGCCCGCGTCGCCTCCGAGGTGTGGCCGCTGATCACCTCGGGCGCGATCAGCATCGAGCACGTCACCACCCTTCCCGTGGAGCAGGTCAGGGAGGCCCACGAGCTGCTCACCGGTGGCGGCAACGTCGGGAAGATCGTCCTCACCTTCTGAGGCAGGTCAACGTCCGATCGCGCGCCGGCCGGGCTCGTGCGGGCGGTTGCCGCCGCCGCTCGTCAGGCCGATGATCACCAGAGGGATGGCCGTGCCGATCATCGGCCAGATCGGCCAGTAGTAGTAAGGAGCCTGCAGCGCGAACAGCCAGGTGGCTACCCAGATCACGTTGAACAGAACGGCCAGCCCCAGCCATACCCGCACCGCCACGGACCTGACCCGCCGCGGCGAGCTCGCCACCGCCTTGCGCCGGCCGGACGCCGTGATGTCGATGAGCAGCGGCACTAGCTGACCCAGCTGGCGGGCGGCCAGCGCGCGCTCCAGCCGGTCGGAGTGTTCCAGCGGATCGAGGCGTCCGTCGCCGAAGGCCGCGTTGAGGGCGTCAGCCGCGACGTCGCGGTCGGCGTCGCTGGCGCGCAACGAGGGCTGTCGGCGCGGATCGGCGGTGAAGCGTGACCACACGTCACCGGCACGTTCGGGGAGGTGTTGGGACATCAGCGGCTCTCTCTTCGGACTCTCCCAGCGTAACCTGGTCAGCGGTGCGGCCGGTTGTAGCGCAGGCTGTTGGGACGGCAGGGCGCCTCGAAGGCGACCTGCAGATTCGCGGCGATCCGGCGGTCGGTCCGCAGGGCGAATAGCCGGTCCACGACCCGATCGCGGACCATTTCCGGGGTCAGGGTGTTCAAGTAGATCTTCGTCGCGCCCTCGAACCCGGCCAGCGTCGAGACCCGCCACTTCAGCATCACGCGCCAGGGCATGGACAGGTCGACGTCGAGCGGGCGGTAGTGCCACTCCTCGTTGCAGGGCACGGTCGCCCCGGTGGCGGCCTGCATCGCGTGGATCATGTCCGACATGGCGCGGAGTTCCTCGGGGGTGTGCTCCCAGGGATCGGACTCCTCGCTCTTGGAGTAGATCTCGATCGTCGGGAACCGGTGCCCGAAGCCCGCGAACGCCATCGCGTGCTCGTTCTCGGCGATGACGAGGTTCTTGTAGGAGGCGTAGTTGGTGGCCACCTCGTTGAAGAGGTTGCCGTTCTGGCGCAGCCGCGCCAGCGTGGCCTCGTGCTGGACGCCGCGCTCGTCGATGGCCACCAGTTGCTTGTGCAGGTGGTCGAAGGAGGCACCCGAGGGCTTCAACCAGTTCTGGAAGACCGTCACGTAGCGCGCGTACCGGTTGAGGTCGTAGAGACCCTTGACCGACTCGACCGTGAAGCGGATGAACTGCGCGTGCTCGTCGGGAGTCAGCGCCCCCGACGACGCCAGCTGGTCGGTGGTGGTGGCGCCGTCGACGTAGTGCCGTCGGGCGACGATCAGGTCATGCCCGCCCCCGAAGAAGCCGGACGCGGCGTCGATGATCTCGTCACGGCTCAACCCGGCGATCTCGGTCTCCGACAGTCCGGACGCCTTGAGCTTGGACGCCACCAGCAGCTCGACGTGGTTCCAGCCGGCCTCGGACTCCAGGTAGGCCAGCTTGTGCGTGGCGATCCGGCTCGGCAGCACGTAGCCGTAGTTGGCGTGCCAGTACTCGTAGCTGAGGATCTCGAACAGGTTGGGGATCCGCCGGAACGCCGCGACCGTGGCGTCCAGCTCGGACGCCGGCGTCCTGTAGTGGGTCTCCCAGACGTCGTGACCGCGGTGCACCACGCGCGCCTTCTCGGGCGGGGTGTCCAGGTACCGCTTCTCGCAGAACGCGCAGTGCGCGCCGTCCCGGGCGTGGTCGATGGGGACCGCCGGGACCAACGGCCTGTCGAGGGGCCGGTTGGCCCTGCCCGGCACGGTCCACACTTCGGTGCCCGTGAAGGGGTTCAGCTGCTTGACCGTGCCGTCCGCCAACTGGGTGATGTACTCGGGCTCACGGCTGTAGGACTGCATGCGACCAGCGTGCTCCTCGGGCGGAAGCCCCGGTGGCCAAACCCTCAGAACCAGCGCCGCAACTCGGCCACCAGGCCACCCTGCGCCAGGGTGCCGGTCACCGCGTCTGCCGCGGCCAGCACCTCGGGAGGAGCGGCCCCCATGGCCACCCCCCGGCCGGCCCAGGCAAGCATCTCGATGTCGTTGCGGCCGTCGCCGAGCGCCAGCACCTCGGCGGCGTCGATCCCCATCCGCCTGGTGACGCGCTGCAGCCCATGTGCCTTGTCGATGCCGTGCGGGGCGATATCGAGCCAGGCCGTGTAACCGATCGCGTAGCTGACTCCCTCGAGCCCGACGCGCTCGGCGAGGCGCACGAACTCCCGCTCCGAGGAGTTCGGGTCGCGAACGATCACGCGCGTGACGTCGCTGCCAGCGAGTTCGTCGAGCGACACCTGCTCGATGGTGCCGTGCAGCTCACCGATCGGGAAGTGTTCGGTCACCCGATACCCCCGCCCCACCACCTCGACCGCCAGGCGTGCTGTCGGGTGCTCGGCGAGGATGCGGTCCACGATCGGGCGCGGGTCGAAGGTGAGCACGTCGACAACCTCGAACGGCGGGTATCGCACGGTCACGGCACCGTTGGAGCAGACGTGTTCGGCGTGCTCCAAGGGCAGCTGGTCGACCACGGTGAGCGCGGACGCCCAGCTACGGCCGGTGGACAGGATCACAGGGACGCCGGCGTCCAGCACCCGCTGCACCGCCCGTCGGACCGGCCCGCTGACCACGTTGGACTCGTCCACGAGCGTGCCGTCGATGTCGAGCGCCACCAAGCGCGGCCGGAACTTCATGACATCAACCGTAGGCCCTGCATCGCCTTGACCACCGTGACGTTCCGGGTGACCCACGCACGGCTGTCAGCGAGCCCGCCGCCGGGGACCGCCCCACGCACGGCCTGGCGCCCGACGTTGACCATGCAGCGCACCACCACCCAGTCGCGGGCGCGGCGTTCGTCGAGTCCTGCCGTGTCCACAACGGCGTAGAAGCGGTCGCGCACCGCCTCCCCCACATCACCGGACGCCTCCAGCTCGCTCCACCGGTTCCACAGCAGCGGGGCGACCTCGAAGCACGGGTCTGCGTTGAACCCCTTCGGGTCGATCGCCACCCACTCTCCCCCGCGGTCGAGCACGTTGAGGTAGTGCAGGTCGCCGTGCACTAGGTGCGTGCCCGGCCCGGACGCCAGCGCCCGCCCGGAGCGCAACGCCCACGCCACCAGCTGGGGCGGGGCGGGCACCCGCCTGCCCAAGGCCTCGAGTGCGTCGAGCCAGCCGCGCACCATCGCGTGGCCGTCCGGCACCTGAGGGGCGGCGCGGCGGTGCAGGCGGCTGTAAAGGCCGGCCACGATGCGGGCGGCATCGTCGGCGTCCGGGCGTGCCTCGAGCGCATCGCCGAGCCACTCCAGAAGCATCACGCCGCGGCGTGGGTCGGCGCGGAGCAGCGCGACCGCACCCCTGCCACCCCAGCGCTGCAGCGTAGCCGCCTCGCCCACGTTGTCGCCCTCGACGAAGCTGTACTTGCACGCCCTGCGGACGCCGTCGGCGTCCAGGACCGGCAAGACCAACGCCGTGTAACCGGTGCGTGCCTCACCGTCGACAGTCAGCGACCAGCGGTCGCAGAACTCGTCGACGAGGGCGGGCAGACGGTCGAGCCAGGCGTCCCAGGCGGGCGTGGACGCCGGTCGCCGGACGAGGTCGTCGGGGAGCTGCACCGGGCGGGTCAGCCCATTCCGGTGAGCGACTCCCGGCCGCCGAGGTACGGGCGCAGGGCCGCGGGGACGCGCACCGGGCCGTCGGCCTGCTGGTGGTTCTCGAGGATGAGGATGATCGTGCGGGTCATCGCGCACAGGGTGCCGTTGAGAGTGGCCAGGGGGCGGGTGCCGTCGGCGTCGCGCATCCGGATGTCAAGGCGGCGCGACTGGAATTCGGTGCAGTTCGAGGTCGAGGTCACCTCGCGGTACTGCCCTTGGCTGGGCACCCAGCCCTCGCAGTCGTACTTGCGGGCCGCGGACAGGCCCAGGTCACCGGCGGCGACATCGATCACGCGGAACGGCACCTCGAGGGAGGTGGGAAACTCCTTCTCATAGCCCAGCAGGCGCTGGTGCAGCGCCTCGGCGTCCTCGGGGGCGCAGTAGGCGAACATCTCGACCTTGTCGAACCAGTGCACGCGGAAGATGCCACGCGTGTCCTTGCCGTAACTGCCGGCCTCGCGCCGGAAGCAAGGCGAGTAGCCGGCGTAGAGGCGGGGCAGGCTTTCGGCGGCCAGAATCTCGTCGGAGTGGTAGGCGGCCAGGGGCACCTCGGCGGTGCCGACGAGGTAGAGATCGTCGGCCTCCAGCCGGTACACGTTCTCGGCGGCCTGCCCGAGGAACCCGGTCCCCTCCATCGCCGACGGCTTCACCAGTGCGGGCGGCAGCATCGGCGTGAAGCCCCAGCCCGTGGCCATCGCCATCGCGTGCTGCACCAGGGCCAACTCGAGCAGGGCCCCCACACCGGTGAGGAAATAGAACCGGGAGCCCGACACCTTGGCGCCCCTCTCCATGTCGATCGCGCCCAGCAGCTCGCCCAACTCGAGGTGATCCCGCGGCTGAAAGCCCTCGGCGGCGAAGTCTCGGGGGGTCCCGATGTGCTCGAGCACCACGTAATCGTCCTCGCCGCCGGCCGGGACACCGTCGATCGCCAGGTTGGCGACCTGCCTGATCAGTTCGTCGAAGCTCCGCTTGGCCTCCTCCGCCTCGGCACCGGCCTGCTTGACGGACGCCGCCAGCTCGCGGGTGCGTGCCAGCAGCTCGGCCTTCTCGTCGCCGGAGGCTCGCGGGATCTTGCTCGAGAGCGCTTTCTGCTCGGCCCGCGCAGCCTCGGAGGAGGCGATCAGGCGGCGGCGCGCCTCGTCCGCGGCAACAAGCTGATCGACCAGCTCGACGGACTCCCCGCGGGCCTTCTGGCTGCGTCGCACGGCGTCCGGGTCGGTTCGCAGAATCTTCGGGTCGATCACGGCTGCATCCTATCCGCAGGCTCGGACCGGCGTTTCCGGGCCTCGCGCTGTTTTGTCGGAGGCGGGATCTAGCGTGGTGGGCATGGGACGAGGCGGATCGGTGGCGCGGCGTGTGGCCGACGAGCTCGTCGCCGTGCTCGCCGAGCAAGCTGCGCTGGAGGTCCGCCAAGCCGTTCTGGTGGCCGAGCTCATCGACCTCTACCAAACGGTGGACGGCCCGCTCTTGCCGGGCTGCGAGCGGCTGGTCCCGGCTGGGCACGAGGGTACGCCGCACGTGGCCGAGTTCCTCGCCACCG
Organism: Actinomycetes bacterium; assembly: GCA_046566345.1. GTDB lineage: Bacteria > Actinomycetota > Actinomycetes > Propionibacteriales > Propionibacteriaceae > Propioniciclava. The sequence goes on along the minus strand of JBKHWW010000077.1, from coordinate 3,211 downwards.
AACTCGCGCCGCTGCTCCGCACCAGCATCCCGTCAGCAAGCACCCTGATCAGCGACGTGGCTGACCTTCGGCACCGGCTGCCGCTGACGTGGCGGGCTCTGCACGAGCACCGCATCGCCCTGTGGCAGGCGCGCCACGTCGCCCACGACACAGGCGCCTCACGGCTCGGCCTCGAAGCGGCCCGGCTCGTCGACCGCCAGTTGGCGCCAGCCCTGGGCCGCCTCCCGTGGGGGCGGGTGCGGCGCAAGCTGGCCGGGCTGATTGTGGCCGCCGACGCGACCCTGGCCGCCCAGCGCGCCGAGGCCCTCCGCGGCGAGCGGTTCGTCCGCATCCGCCACGACGGGGACGGCATGAGCAGCCTGATGGCCCGCATCCCGACCCCCGGCGCGGTGCTCCTGGGCTCTGCCCTGGATGCCCTCGCCCGGCAGGCCGCGGCTGAGGGAGCCACCGGCAGTCCGGACGCCCAGCGGGCCGACGCGCTCGTGGCCCTGGCCACCCCGTCGGATGCCACCGATCGCTCCGGCCGACTGCCTCGCCCCTCGGCGACGGTGGTCGTGCACGTGGCACCGGGGAGCACCGTCGCGCGAGGCGAGGGCGACCTAGGACCGCTCCTAGCCGGGCAGGTGCGCGAGCTGCTCCAGCACGCGCGCGTGACCGTGTTGCCGGTCGTCGACCAGGCCGACGACCCGCAGGTCGACTCGTACGAGATCCCGGCCGCGGTCCGCCGGCAGGTGCTGTCCCGAGACCCCTTCGAGGTCTTCCCGTGGTCGACCCGACGCAGCAGGGGGTCCGAGCTCGACCACACCGTCCCGTGGAAGGCGACGGGGCCGCCCGGGCAGACCCGGCCGTCCAACCTCGGCCCCCTCGGCAAGCGGGCGCACCGCGCCAAGACGCACGGTGGCTGGCAGGTGAGCCAGCTGCAGCCGGGCGTCCTCGAGTGGGAGTCGCCGCTGGGCTACGGCTACACCGTCGATCGGAACGGCACCAGCACTCGCCCCCCGCTGCCGGTCGGCGAGCAGGCTCGCCCACCCAGCGCCCGCCCCGACTGGTTCCACCCGCCTCCCGGCACCTCCTTCCTTGTCGACCCGGCCGCCTAGCTCGTGTGCGCGGCCGGTGAGCGTGGGGCAGGCGACACCGCACGCGGTGGGAGGATGGCCCCATGAGGAGGCGCTTCGGAGCAGCGCACGTCGCGGCGCTCTCGCTCGCGGCGCTGTTCAGCCTGTGGACCTACCTCACGTTCCGCACCACGGTTTTCGCTCGCATCGACGCGATGTCGGACACTCCGGGTGTGGACGCCGCCTCTCCGGTGGGACAAGTGCTGGCCGCGATCGCGGTGGTGACGACGCCGGTCGTCATGTACGCCCTCCTGGCGGGTTTCGCCCTCTGGGCCGCCCGCCGGCGGCTCACCAATCTGGCGTGGGCCGCCGGGCTCGTGATCCCGCTGGCCTGGGGCAGCAACCACATCGTCAAGCTGTGGGCGCGGCGTCCGCGCCCGGGCACAGCGGCGAACCTGATCACCGCCGAAGGCTGGTCCTACCCGAGCGCACACATGACCGCCGTGACCGTGGTCGCGGTCATGTTCGTCGCCGCGATGGTGCTTACGCGGCGACGGCGTCCGAACCTGATCCTCGCCGCCGGCGCGCTCTTCACACTGTGGTGGGTGGTGCTGGTCAACCGGTGGCTGCTGCGCGCGCACTGGTTCAGCGACCTGCTCGCGGGCGGCTTCCTCGGCGGGCTGGTGGCCTCCGGCTCGTTGGCGCTGGCGGGAGTGCACGTGCTGCGCCTGACTGGGCCGGTGCGGGCGGCGTCCGGCCGGACGCCGCGGGCCGCGGTGGTGTACAACCCGACCAAGGTGCCCGATCCGGCCCTGTTCCGCCGCCAGATCGAGGGCGAGTGCGACCAACGCGGCTGGGAGCCGCCGCTGTGGCTCGAGACCGATGCGGCGGACGCCGGCGCGGGGGTCGCGCGCGTGGCTCGGAAGCGCCGCGTGGACCTCGTGCTCATCGCCGGCGGCGACGGAACCGTGCGGGCCGTGTGCGGGCAGCTGTCCCAGTCCGGGATCCCGGTGGGGATCCTGCCCACCGGCACGGGCAACCTGATGGCACGGAACCTGGGTGTCCCGCTCGACCTGGCCGACGCCCTCGACGTTGCCTTCGAGGGCGCGCCTCACGCCATCGACCTGGTTCAGGTCCGCGCCGACGGCGGCGACGTCGACCACTCGCTGGTGATGGCCGGCATGGGCGTGGACGGCCTCATCATGGCCGCCACCAACCCTGAGCTCAAGAAGGTGGTCGGCTCGGCCGCCTACGTGATGGCCGCCCTCTCCGCCCTCAACCGGCCACCCTTCGACGCGGCCGTGACCCTCGACGGCGGCCCCGCCTTCCGAAGGCGGCCGGGCGTGGCGCTGGTGGCCAACGTCGGCGCTATCCAAGGCCAGATCCTGATCGCTCCGGACGCCGCCCCCGACGACGGCGTCGTCGACGTGGTGATCGCCTCACCGGAGCGATGGGCGGACTGGGGCGCTATCACCACGCGCATCCTGGTCCGCGCCCCGGACGCCCCCGGCGTCGAGCGCGCCCACGTCCGCTCGGCAGTGTTCGAGGCCGACGAACCCGTTCCCTACCAAATCGACGGGGACGCGATGGGCACGTGCCGCCGCCTCGAAGCGCAGGTGCTGCCCGGCGCGCTGCTCGTGATGACCCCCTGACTCCGGGAGCCGCCGTGGTCAGCCGCGCGGCGGGCGTCCGAGCAGGGCGTCCATCCAGCGCTCGGCGGCCTCGTAGTCGGCGTCGGCGAAGCCGCGGGCGATCTTGGGGCGCACGTGGTCGGCGCGCGGGTACGACCCGAGGTAGGTGATCTTGCGGCAGACGCGGTGCAGGCCCTTGAGGGTCCCCCGGAGGCGCGGCTCGCCGACGTGGCCCTCGGCGTCGATCGAGAAGCAGTACTCGCCGAAGGCTTTCTTGGTCGGCCGGCTCTCGATGCGCGTCAGGTTCACCCCCCGCATGGCGAACTGCTGCAGGATCTCCAGCAACGCGCCGGAGTGGTCGGCATACATGTAGGCGACCAGCGTCGTCTTGTCCGCCCCGGTCGGCGCGGGGATGGTCCCGGGCCGCTGCACCAGAACGAAGCGCGTCACGGCGTCCGGGTTGTCGGCGATGTCGGACGCCGCACAGTCGAGCGCATACAGGTCGGGCGCGACCCGCGCGCCGCT
>JBKHWW010000076.1:0-23445 GCA_046566345.1 Actinomycetes bacterium | reverse complement strand
TCGGCGACCTGTTCCAGGTCGCCGGCGTCGAGCACTACTTCTACGGTCCGCGCCTTCACGAGTTCCTCCGCGAGATCCGGGCGCGGGCCTTCGAGCCGCCCGCGGTCGACGCGCCCAAGGTGATGGTGGGCGAGACGCCCGGCATCGGCGTCGAGACTGGACGCCTCCTCACCGGGGCCGACCGGGGCGAACTCGACCTCATCTTCAGCTTCGACCACCTCGAGTCGGGCTCGCACACGCGCTTCGACGACTATCGCTACGACCTGGAGTGGTACAAGCGCTACCTGGTCGACTATCAGTCGCGCCTGGGCCCCAACGACTGGGTGACCCTGTTCTTCGACAACCACGACAACCCGCGCATGCTCAGCAAGGTCAACCCCGACCCGCAGCACCGGGTCGCCCTGGGCAAGCTGCTCGGGACGCTGCTGCTCATGATGCGCGGAACGCCCTTCCTCTACCAGGGCCAAGAGATCGCGGCGACCAACGAGCCCTTCGCCAGCCTGGACGACCTCCGCGACGTGGACTCTTTGACGCGGTACCAGACCCTCGTGCAAGAGGGCCTCACGCATGAGGAGGCGTGGGCGAAGGTGGTCACCAGCTCACGCGACCACTCGCGGGTCCCGATGCGCTGGGGCGTTGGCCCGCACAACGGCTTCACCACCGGCACCCCCTGGCTGCCCGGAGCCCCCGACCCCGGCTTCAGCGTCGCTGAACAGGCCGACGACCCCGGGTCGGTGCTGAGCCACTTCCGCAGCCTCCTGGACCTGCGGCGGGGGTCGAAGGCGTTGCGCCTCGGCGACATCGACGTGGTGGACGCCGACCGGTCCGGCTATTTCGCGTGGTACCGGACCGCCGGGGAGGACCGGTTCTTCGTGCAGCTCAACCTCACCGACCAGCCCCTCCAGACCCCGGACGCCGACCCCACCGCGGAGCTGGCGATCGGCAGCCACGGCCCGACCGAGACGACCGCGATGGCGCCGTACGAGTCCCGGGTGTACCGCTGCCGGCCCGCCACGCAGGCGTCCGGCGGCTGAGGCGTCCTGGTTAGTCCCCGCAGCACTGGGTATCGGCATACTGCAGGAGACCCACACCACGGCGCCCTCGGGCGGCCACGACGAAGGACACCCACGCGATGGAGCACGAGCAGAGGCAGCACCCGCAGATGCAGTACACCCAACTGGGCCGGACCGGCCTGAAGGTGTCCCGGTTGGTGTTGGGCACCATGAACTTCGGCCCGCACACCGAGGAGGCGCAGGCGCACGCGATCATGGACGCCGCCCTCGACGCGGGCATCAACTTCTTCGACACCGCCAACGTGTACGGCGGCGCGGGGCACCGCGGCTGGACCGAGGAGATCATCGGCCGCTGGCTGGCGGCGTCCGGACGCCGGGACGAGGTCGTCCTGGCCACCAAGGTCTACGGCGAGATGAGCAAGCGGCCCAACGACGCGAAGCTGTCCGCGGTCAACATCCGCAGGGCGGTGGAAGCCTCACTGAGGCGCCTGCAGACGGACCACATCGACCTGTACCAGATGCACCACGTCGACAGGAACACGCCTTGGGACGAGGTCTGGCAGGCGATGGACACCCTCGTCGCGCAGGGCAAGATCGTCTACGTCGGCTCCTCGAACTTCGCCGGCTGGCACATCGCCGCTGCCTGCGAAGCCGCGCGCGCTCGCCACGGCCTCGGCCTGGTCAGCGAGCAGTCGCTGTACCACTTGGGCGCACGCACCATCGAACTCGAGGTCATCCCCGCCGCCCAGCACTACGGCCTCGGCATCATCCCCTGGTCGCCGCTCGGCGGAGGTCTGCTCGGCGGCGTCCTGCAGAAGGTCGAGCAGGGGCGCCGCGCCAACGAACGGATCCTGCGCCAGGTCGAGGAGCGCCACGATCAACTCCAACGCTGGGAGGACTTCTGCGCCGCCCGGGGCGAGGGCCCAGGCGAGATCGCCCTCGCCTGGCTCCTGCACCAGCCCGCGGTCACCGGCCCCATCATCGGCCCGCGCACCATCACGCAGTTGGACGCCGCCCTCACCTCTCTGGACGTGGAGTTGGACGCCGACGCCCTGGCCGAGCTGGACGCCATCTTCCCGGGCCCGGGCGGCGCCGCACCCGAGGCGTACGCCTGGTGAGGCGGGCCGCCGGCGTGGGACCGGCGCGCCGCGGTGTCCGGATGGGGCCAGAATGGGCGACGGTTCGCTGACGAGGGGGAGACGCCATGGGAGTGCACAGCCACACGGTGGTCGCCGACATCGACCCGAGCGCGGTGTGGGAGCGCTGGACGAACGTGGAGGGCTGGCCGATCGATCACCCGGGCCTGGACAAGGCGCAGCTCAACGGCCCGCTCGCCAAGGGCGCGCTGGGTTGGGTGCGGCGTCCGCCCTCCCGGCGGAAGCGGACCTTCCGCATCGTCGAGGTCGACCGCCGGGCCCTCAGGTTCGTCGTCGAGTTCAAGCTGGTGCTGGCCACCCTGCGCTACGAGCGCTCACTGGAGCGGCCCGACGCCGAGGCCACTGACAATTGGGCGCTGACTCACCGCGTCGTCATCACCGGCGCGATGGCGCCGGTGTGGGATCAGGTCCTCGGCCGTCGGTTCATGGGGGAGCTTCCCACGGTGATGGCCAACATCGTCGCGGCGGCGTCCGCCTGAGGGCGACCTCGCCTCACGTGGTCGCGGCCTCGAAGGGCAGGTCGGGGAACGCCTGGGCGACCGCCGGGTGCCGAAGGCTTCCGGCGCGGGTGTTGAGCCCGAGCGCGAGGGCGGGGTCGGCGGCCATGGCCGCGTCCCAGCCACGGTCGGCGATCTTCTCGACGTAGGCCAGCGTGGAGTTCGTGAGCGCCCAGGTCGAGGTGTTCGGCACCGCACCGGGCATGTTCGCCACGCAGTAGAACACCGAGTCGTGCACCAGGAACGTCGGGTTGTCGTGCGTGGTCGGGCGCGAGTCCTCGAAGCAGCCGCCCTGGTCGATGGCGACGTCGACGAGCACCGAGCCTGGCCGCATCTTCGCCACCATCTCGTTGGTGACCAGCTTGGGCGCCCTGGCCCCGGGCACCAGGACCGTGCCGATCACCATGTCCGCGGCCAGCACCTGCTCGCGCACCGTCATCGCCGACGACACGATCTGCTTGACCCGGTTCTCGTAACGCCAGAACGTCTGGCGCAGCTTGTCGAGGTCGGTGTCGAGGATAGTCACGTCGGCGCCCATGCCGAGCGCCACGTTCGCGGCGTTCTGGCCAGCCACCCCGCCCCCGAGGACGACGACCTTGGCGTTCTGGACGCCGCCCACGCAGCCCATCAACACGCCGCGCCCGCCCTGGGCCTTCATCATGGCGTGGGCTCCCACTTGAGGGGCCAGGCATCCGGCCACCTCGCTCATCGGGTAGAGCAGGGGCAGCAGCCCGCTCGGCAGGCGGACGGTCTCGTATGCCACCCCCATGGTCCCGGCGGCCAACAGCGCCTCTGTCAGCTGGCGATCCGCGGCCAGGTGCAGGTAGGTGAACAGCAGCAGGTCGTCGCGCAGGAAGGGGTACTCGGCCGGCACGGGCTCCTTCACCTTGAGCACCATCTGGCCCGACGCCCAGGTCTCGGCGGCCGAGCCCACGATCGTCGCGCCCGCCCGGCTGTAGGCGTCGTCGGTCAGGGACGAGCCCTCGCCGGCACCCGCCTGCACGAACACTTCGTGCCCGGCCTTGACGAGTTCGTCCACGCCCACCGGGGTGATGGCCACGCGGTACTCGTGGATCTTCGTCTCGCTCGGGACAGCGATGCGCATGGCTGGCTCCTCTCGGCACGACCCGGCGACCGGTCGGGGCGTCCACGGGCCGTGGCGACCCTCGTCGGCGATCGTAACGCCGCGAGGGCTGGTCTGGCGCCGCCGCGGGGGCGTACCTTGTCGGGGTGGGCACGACGCCGCCCGGACGCGCGGCCGCGCGCGCCGCGCAGCCCAGGGAGAGAGGGCACGATGGCCGACCAGGACGCGGGCGTCCCCGACGAGTTGCAGAACCAGGACTACTTCGCTCACCTCAGGATGCCCACGGACCCGAACGCGGACGCGTGGGCCGACCTCGAGCCGGAGGGGACCGACTTCGAGACCGACGACGCCCCCGGGGCAGACACGAACGCGTCCGTCAGGGAATCGGTGGAGTCCTCGCTGGAGGCGGAGGACGAAGCGCACGCCTGAGGCCGTCGCGGCAAGCGGCGGCCCGGTCGGGGGAGGCCGCGCCCCTGCTACCCGCCGGCCTTGCGGCGGAACGTGCGCTTGCCACCCTGCTGGCCGTGGGGACCGCCGCTGGCCTTGGCGCCCGGCTGTCCGGCGGCGGCTGAGGCGTGGGAGGCCGCCTTCTTGGCCTCCAGGGCCGCCTTCATCTGCTCCTTGGGGTCGAGGGGCTGGTCCGCATCCGTGTCCGACTCGCTCATGGCGGACACCTTTCCATCCGGGGCCGATGGCGTCCAGCCCGCCCCTGCCGTGAACCGGGTGGACAATCTGCCACGATGGGTCTCATGCCCCTGCACAGCGCCGGCCTCCTGCCGTACACCCGGGTGGACGGCGGGCTGAAGGTGTTCATCGTGCACATGGGCGGCCCGTTCTGGGGGCACCGCGACAAAGGCGGCTGGTCGCTGGCCAAGGGCATGTATACGCCCGGCGAGGAGGCTCCCGAGGACGCCGCCCGCCGCGAGTTCGCCGAGGAGGTCGTGACGCCTCCGCCGCCCGGCGAACTGCTCGACCTCGGCGAGGTACGACTCAGCTCCGGCAAGCGCGTGCGCGGGTTCGCCGTGGAGGCGTCCGTCGACGAGGTGGCCTTCGTGGTGAGCAACACCTTCGAGGTGGAGTGGCCCCGCCGCTCGGGTCGGATGCGCACCTACCCCGAGGTCGACCGCGCTGGGTGGTTCGACCTGGAGGTGGCCCGAAGCAAGCTGACCCTCGGCCAGGTGCCGTTGCTCGACGTTCTGGAGCGCCTCGTCGGCTAAGGTCGGACGCCTATGCCTGACGCCACGCCCTCCTTCCGCCGCGCCTGCCCCCCGGCGGTGCGGTGAGCCAGTCGGCCTTCGACCGGCTCGGGCCGGCGTTCCCTCAGCGGGCACCGTGGGGCACGTCGGCGAAGTTGCGCGCGTGGCAGGCGGAGGCTCTGCAGCGCTACCTCGCGGCGCAGCCCCGGGACTTTCTCGCCGTCGCCACGCCGGGGGCCGGCAAGACCACCTTCGCGCTCCGCGTGGCCGCCGACCTGCTGCAGGCCCGCATCGTCCGTCGGGTGGTCGTGGTGGCCCCGACCGAGCACCTCAAGGTGCAGTGGGCGGACGCCGCGGCCAAGGTCGGCATCCAACTCGACCCGGGCACAGGAGGGCGCAGGCGGGGCCGCAGCCGGCAGTACGACGGGGTGGCCCTCACCTACGCCGGCGTCGCGGCGTCGGTGACCGTCCACCAAACCCTGGCCGCGAACGTTGACACGTTGGTCGTCCTCGACGAGGTGCACCATGCGGGCGACGCACTCGCCTGGGGGGACGCGATCCGGGAGGCGTTCGGCTACGCGACGCGGCGGCTGGCGCTGACCGGGACGCCGTTCCGCTCCGACTTGAACCCGATCCCCTTCGTCACCTACGAGCCGGGCCCGGGCGGGGAGCTGGTCTCGAGGGCCGACTACACCTACGGCTACGCCGAGGCGCTGTGCGACCACGTCGTGCGGCCGGTGGTCTTCATGAACTACGGCGGGCCGATGCGGTGGCGGACCAAGTCCGGAGAGACGATCGCTGCCAACCTCGGCGAGCTGACCACCCGCGACGTCACGTCCCAGGCCTGGCGGACGGCGCTCGACCCCAAGGGCGAATGGATTGGCGCGGTGCTCCGGGCCGCGGACCGCCGGCTGTCCGAGGTGCGGCGTCACGTGCCGGACGCCGGCGGCCTGGTCATCGCGACCAACCAGGCTCACGCGCGCGCCTACGCGCGGGTTCTGGAGTCGATCACCGGCGCCAAGCCCACCCTGGTGCTGTCCGACGACGCCGGGTCGAGCGCGCGCATCGAGGGATTCGCGGCGTCCGCGGACCGTTGGATGGTGGCAGTGCGGATGGTGTCGGAGGGGGTCGACGTGCCGCGCCTGGCCGTCGGCGTCTACGCCACCGCGACCCAGACACCGCTCTTCTTCGCCCAAGCCGTGGGCCGGTTCGTCCGGACGCGGCGTCGGGGCGAGGTCGCCACCGTGTTCCTGCCGACGGTGCCGATCATCCTCGCGCACGCCGCCTCGCTGGAGCGCCAGCGCGACCACGTGCTCGGCAAGGCGTCCCGTCAGGCTGACGAATTGGACGTGTGGGCCGAGGCCGAGGCGCTCATGGCGGCCGCGAACCGGGGTGAGGCGGCGTCCGAGGACCTGCTCGGCGCCTTCGTGGCCATCGATTCGGCCGCCACTTTCGACCACGTGCTCTTCGACGCCCAGCAGTTCGGGATGCACGCGGTCCCGACGTCCGACGACGAAGCCGACTACCTCGGCTTGCCCGGGCTGCTCGAACCCGAGCAGATCACCCACCTGCTGCGCGACCGCCAGAACCGCCAGGTGACCCGACACGCGCGGCGGGAGCGGCGCGAGAAGGTGCCCGAAGAGGTCGCCCTGCACCGGTCGCTAGCCGTGCGCCGCAAGGAGCTGAACACCCTGGTGGCGCAGTACGCGCGGGTACGGGGGGTCCCGCACAGCCACGCCCACGCCGAACTCCGGCGGCAGTGCGGCGGGCCGCCGCTGGCCCAGGCGACGTCGGACGAGGTCGCGGCACGCATCCAGCGGGTGCGGGAGTGGCTCGCCCGACCGCATCCCTGACCCAGCGAGCGCCGAGCAGGCTACCGTGGCGCCGTGGAACCGCGACTATCCGTCACGTCGGAGGTGGGCCAGCTCCGGCGCGTCATCGTGCACCGGCCTGGTGTCGAACTCGCTCGGCTGACCCCGAGCAACGCGTCCCGGCTGCTTTTCGACGACGTGCTCTGGCTGGAGCGCGCCGAGGAGGAGCACGACGCGTTCGCTGCCGCCCTCACCGCAGCCGGGGCGGAGGTCCTCCACTTCGACCGGCTCCTCCGCGACACGCTCGCCCTGCCGGACGCTCGCCACTGGGTGCTGGACCAGACCATCGACGAGCGCACGTTCGGTCCCGGGCTCAGCGAGGCCCTGCGTGTCCACCTCGCCGACGCCGACGCCGCCACCCTGTACCGCGTGCTGGTCGGCGGCCTCACCAAGGCCGAGGCGCTGGAGGGGATGCCGGTGCCGGAGTCGGTGCCCTTCGGCGTCGCGCACGCCAACGACTTCCTCGTCACGCCGCTGACCAACCACCTCTTCACCCGCGACTCCACCTGCTGGATCGGCAACGGCGTGTCCGTGAACGCGATGCGCCACCTGGCGCGGCGCCGCGAGGCAGTGAACTACCGCGCGATCCTCCGCTGGCACCCGCTGTTCGCCGGCGCCGCGCACGAGGTCTGGTCCGACGACCTCGAGACGGGGGACGCGACGCTCGAGGGCGGCGACGTGCTCGTCGCCTCGGCCGACGCTCTGCTGGTGGGGATCTCCGAACGGACCAGCCCGCAGGCCGTGGAACGCCTGGCCCTGCGGCTGTTCGCGGCCGAGGCCGTGCGTCGGATCGTCGCGATCCGGCTCCCGGGCCAGCGGACGTTCATGCACCTGGACACCGTGCTGACCATGGTCGACCCGGAGTCGTTCCTGGTGTACGCCGACCTACCCGAGCCCGAGTGCTACCTCATCGAGCCGGGCGACGCGGCCATCCCCCTGCGGACCAGCCTGCTGACCGGGACGCTGGCGTCCAGCCTGGGCGTGGCGCTGGGCACGGACACCGTCCGCATCTTGTCCACCACCCAGGACGTGTTCGCTCGCGAGCGCGACCAGTGGAACGACGGCTGCAACGTGCTGGCCGTCGCCCCGGGGGTGGTCGTCGGGTACGAGCGCAACCAGGCCTCCATCGCCGACCTCCGCGCGGGCGGCATCGAGGTGATCGAGGTGCCCGGCTCTGAGCTGGGTAGAGGGCGTGGCGGCCCCCGCTGCATGAGTTGCCCGATCGAGCGGGATCCGGTGCCGGGCGCCCCTTAGTCTTGGGGGCGAGCACAGCTCGCCGAGGAGGAGCCACCCCATGCCGGTGTTCGAACGAGTCTCGCGTTACCCGCACCCCCGCGCTGCCGTCTTCGCCTGGCACACTCGGCCCGGCGCGTTCGTTCGCCTGACGCCCCCCGGCATGGCCACCATGCTGCGGCCCCCCACCGACGGCATCAACCCCGGCTCGGAGGTGCTGCTGCGCCTCTCCCACCCCCTGATAGCGGGGCTGCTGCCCAGCCTGCCGGTGGGCAAGAAGGGGCCGGTGGGCGTGAACTGGCGGGTCCGGCACGTCGAGCTGGTGCCCGGCGAGCTCTTCGTCGACGAACAGGTCAGAGGTCCCTTCAAGTCCTGGCGCCACGAGCACGTGTTCTCCGACGGCCCCGGAGACTCCACGGTCATCACCGACCGCATCACCTGGGAGCTACCGGTCAACCTGCCCGGTAGCCTCGACCAGGCGCTCGTCGAGATGCAGCTCGACGGGCTGTTCGCGTTCCGCGAGCGCCAGCTGCGCGACGACCTCGACGTGCACGCGCGGCTGTCGGCGTCTCCGCGCCGGATCGTGGTGGCCGGGGCGTCCGGCCTGATCGGCTCGCAGCTGTGCGGCCTGCTCACCTCGGGCGGGCACACCGTGGTGCGCCTGGTGCGCTCCGGCACGGCGGTCCCGAGCACTGACGGCGGCAAGCAGGATCAGCCCGCCCGCTGGGACCCGGCCAAGGGCTGGGTCGAGCCCGGCGCCCTCCAGGGCGCGGACGCCGTCGTCAACCTTGCCGGGCACTCCATCGGCGGCCACTTCACCCGCAAGCACGAGGCGAAGATCCTGTCGTCGCGGCTGGACGCGACCACCACACTCGTCAAAGCCCTGACCGCGTCCGGCGTCTCAACGCTGGTGCAGGCCTCCGGAATCGGCGTCTACGGTCCCCGTCGCCCCGGGGAACTGCTCACCGAGGAGTCCGAGCCCGGCGACGGCGTGCTGGCCGAGGTCGTCCGCGCGTGGGAGGGCGCCACGGAGCCGGCCGCGCGGGCCGGCGTCCGGACGGCGCTCCTGCGCACCGGCATCGTCCTCAGCGAGGGCGGCGGTGCGCTCGCCCCGCAGGTCCCTCTCTACTCGATCGGGCTCGGCGGACGGCTCGCCGCCCCCGACGCGTGGATGAGCTGGGTCAGCCTCGACGACACCGCCCGGGCGTACCTGCACGCCCTCCTCACCGATCTGGTGGTGGGGCCGGTGAATCTGGTCGCGCCGCGGCCGGTGACCAACCAGGAGTTCGCCACCACGCTCGGCCGGGTGCTGCACCGGCCCGCGCTCGTGCCGACCCCCGCGTTCGGGCCGAAGCTGGTGCTGGGCGAGCGCGGTTACGACCAGATGATCGACACCGACCAGCGGGTCTCGTCGGCGAAGCTTGTCGACGCGGGGTTCTGGTTCGCCCAGGGCAACCTGGGCGACGCGCTCCGGCACGCGCTGATGCGCTGAGTCACCTCACGCCCATGCCCGACTACTTGGACGCCGACCTTCGCCCCAGGGTCCGCAGCGCGGGACGCCGCGCCGTCATCGGCTGGCTGATCGAGCTGGCCCGCCCCTTCCATCGTCTGCTGGCGGTGAACATCGTGGTCGCCACGGTCGACCGGCTCGCGGGCCTCGGCCTGCTCGGCTGCGTCGTGGTCGCGACGATGCGGCTCGCTCAGGGCCAGGACATCCGCACCATGGGCGACCTGGGCGGGCTCCTCGCCGTCCTCGTCGTGGTTAAGGCCGTCGGCCGGCTCCTAGGCCGCTTCTTGAGCCACCTGGTCGCGTTCCGCGTCCGCGCTCGGCTGCGCCAGGTACGGGCCACCTCGACGCTGGACCCGCTCGAGGTCTTCATCGCCGAGGGCCTGGCGCCGGCGGCGACCAGCGTCGTGGGGCCTGCCCTGGTGGTGGTGGGCATCGGCGCCTTCGTTTCGCTGCCGGCGGCGGCCGTGTTGGCCGTCGGCCTCGCCGTGACACCGAAGCTGGTCGACAACCCGTTCCCTTTGCTGCGGGAGGTGGTCACCCTGATCACGGTCACGGGCATGGCCCTGGTCGGCGCGTTGACGGGCGTGGACATCGTGATGCTGGCCCTGGCGATGGCGATCGGGATCGGCGCCTTCGCCCTCACCGGCGCCATCGAGCGGTTCCTGATCGGCCTGGACGCCTTCACCGCCTAGCGTCCTAGGCGGCGTCCGGATCGGGTTGGTGGATGCCGATCGTGTTGCCCTCGCTGTCGAGGAAGTAGCCCTGCCACGCCATGCCCGTGAGGGCGTACTTGGGCAGGGCTTCTCGCCCGCCCGCCGCGAGGATCTTGGCGGCCGTCTCGTCGAAGTCGTCGACCCCCATCGTCATCACCCAGGCGTTCGTGCCCTGCTCGGGTGCGGGGGCGGGGACGGGCCGCTGCAGCAGGCCGCCGTTGATGCCGGGCTCGGAGTCCTCGCCCGTGATCACCCCGAAGTAGGGTGAGCCGGTCATCTCGCCGTAGTCTTCGAACTGCCAGCCGAACACGTCGCCGTAGAACTTCTTGGCACGCTCGAGATCGTCGGCCTGGATCTCGAAGTGGATGGGGCGTCCCATGGTCTTTCCCTTCCTGTCCTGGATCGGGCCAGACTGACACACCCCTCCGACAGTCTCCAAGGGGTGCGCGCGAGGTCAGCGGCGGCTGAGGTGGATTCCCGCCAGCATGCAGCGCACCGAGCCGCCGGCGAGCTCGATCGTGGGCACATCGATGGACACGATCGAGCTCGAGCGCTCGATCGTGGCCCGCTGCCCCGCGGTGAAGGCGGACGCCGCGCGCTCCGAGCAGGCGTAGAGGCGGCCCAAGGACCCGGTCAGCTCGAGGCCGTTGCCGCAGAACTCGGTGACCTGGCGCCAGCTGATGTCGACGATGTCGCGCCCGGACTCTTCCAAGCGCCGGAGGATCTCGTCGCGCCGGGCGGCGTCCGTCATCACCTCGGTGCAGACCACCGCGAACTCGGTGGCGATGCTCATGATCACGTTGGTGTGGTAGATCGGATTGCCGTGCGGGTCGGTGTTGCCGAAGACCATCGGCTCGTACCCGAAGTGAGTGCAGAAGCGCTCCAGGATGACCGGATTGGCCCGCGAGGAGGCGCCCACGTAGGCGATGCGCTCGGCGTGGTCGAGGATCATCGCACCCGTCCCCTCCAGGAACAGGTTGTCGTTCTCCAGCCCGGAGTAGTCGATGACTTCTTGCACGCGGTAGTCGCGCTTGAGCATCTCGATGACGTCGGCGCGGCGCTCGCCGCGGCGGCTCGGGGCGGCCATCGGATAGATCGCGACCCGGCCGCCGTGATGGGTGGAGAACCAGTTGTTCGGAAAAACCGAATCGGGGGTGTCGCGACCGAGGTCGTCGAAGACGTGCACCCGCACCCCCTGGGCCATCAGCGTGCGTACCACGGCGTCGAACTCGGTCAGCGCGCGTGCTTCGAGCGCTTCGGCGGTGAGTTCCGGCCGGGGCAGCTGGAAGGCGTTGTCGGCTGCGGTCTCGGGGTTGGGAGTGAAGTGGTGCGGGCGCACCATCACCACCGCGGCTGGAGCCTGGACCTGGTTACGCATGGCGGATGAGCCCTAGAGCGGCATGGTAAGGCCGTCGTGGCTGGGCCGGAACCCCATGGTCGTGTAGAAGCCGTGGATGTGGGCTCGGTTCTTGTCGGTGATCACCACGAGCATGCGCGCACCCTGGTTGCGGGCGTGCTCGACCAGCCATGAAAACACCCGCTTGCCGATGGCGATGCTGTCCGAGCCCGCGCGGACCCGGGCGCCGGACACGATGGCCCGCACCGCCCCGCCCCGGGACATCGAGGGCATGAAGGTGAGTTGGAAGGTACCGATCACCCGCTCGTCCTCGTCCAGGATGACCGCCAGCAGTTGGTTCGGGTCGGAGTCGATCCGCGCGAACGCCTGCGTCAGATCGCTGCCCTCGGGGGTGGGGCCGAGCGCGTCGTCGCTGATCAGCGTGGTGGTGGCCACGTGCTGGGGCGACGTCGGATCGTCGGCGAGCAGGCGCTCGATGGTCGGGATCAGCGCAGGTGTCGCCCGCGCCACACTGATGCCATCGAGTTCGGCAAGGATCTCCATGGGGACCAGTGGACACCCGGACCGAGGGCAGCGGCAAACCCTCTCAGTGGTCGAGGGCAACCGCGAGGCGCCTGAGCCCCTCCGCGATGGTGTCGGGGGAGTTCGTGACGTAGCTGAGCCGCATCGTGGAGCGGTCCGGGGCGGCGGCGTAGAAGGTCCAGCCCGGCACGAAGGCCACACCCTCCTCGACGGCGATCGGCAGCAGCCGCGCCGTGTCGGAGTCGTCGCCCAGCGTCACCCAGCAGAACATGCCTCCGTCGGGGCGGGTGACGGACGCCGTGGCCGGCAGCATGGTCAGCAGACCGGCGTGCATCGCATCGCGACGTTCCCGGTACGGCCCGACCACGGCGGCGATGTGCGCGTCGAGGTCGTAGTGGGCGAGGTAGTGGGCGACCGCCAGCTGGTTCAGCGCCGGTGACTGCAGGGTGACCGCCGACTTGGCGATGCCGATCACCCGGCGCAGGGCCCCTTCCACCCTCATCCAGCCGATCCGCAACCCCGGAGCCATCACCTTCGACATCGAGTTGAGCAGGATGGTCTGCTCCTCCATCCCGGGCAGGGCGGCGATGGGCGCGACCGGCTCGCCCGAGAACCGCAGTTGGCCGTAGGGGTCGTCTTCGACCAGCGCCGTCCCGGAGCGCAGCAGGACGTCGGCGATCTGCTCGCGCCGGCGGCGTCCCATCGTCTTGCCCGACGGGTTGGCGAAAGTCGGGATCAGGTAGACGAATTTGGGGTGGTGCCGGGCGATCGCCCGCTCCAGCGCGTCCGGCATCATGCCCTCGTGGTCGCCCGGGACGCCGATCATGCGAGCCCCGTTCAGCATGAAGGCCTGCACGGCGGCCAGGTAAGTGGGCTCCTCGACGAGGACCGCGTCCCCCGGCGACAGCAGTGCTTGGGCGGCCAGGTAGATGCCCTCCTGGCTTCCCGACGTCACCTGGACCTGTTCGGGGGAGGTGGGCGTCCCGTGTGCGGTGAGCAGGGTGGCCGCCGCCTCGCGGAGCTCCGGTTCCCCAGGAGTGGCGCCGTATTGCAGGGCACGCCGGGCCTGGTGCTCGAGCACGTGCGCGAAGCTGGCGCGCAGGGCGTCGACCGCGAACAGGGCGCCGTCGGGGATGCCCCCCGCGAAGCTGATGATGTCGCCCCTGCTCAGCACCGAGAACAGGTCGCCGACCGGATCGGCGGGTTCGTCGCCGAAGCGCGCGCTGAGCGGGAACGTGAAGGGCACCGCCCCATCCTCCCACCGCGTCAGCGTGCCGGAGACTCCACCTGGACGCCGGCGTCCGACAACACCGAGCGTGCGGTTGCCAGCGCCCCGAGCCAGCGGCCCCGGCTGACCGGGCCACCCCGGCCGCCCAGGCCGAGGTGGGGCTCGACCGAGACGAACCCGGACCAGCCGGACGTCGCGAGGGCCCGTGCCAGCTCGGGCCACTGCGCGTCCCCATCGCCAACCGGGACCACCCGCCCGGTGGCCGCGCGGGCGTCCTTCGCGTGCACGTAGTCGACGAGGTCCGCTAGCAGCGTCCACGCCTCGGCGGGGCGGACGCCGCACTGCACGAAGTTGGCGGGGTCGAGGATCAACCGCAGGGCGCCGCTGGTTGCCTCAACGAGCTCGACGCAGCGCTCGGGGGTGCTGCCGAAGACGCCCTTTTCGTTCTCGTGGAGCAGGGTGACGCCCTCGGCGTCCGCAACCTCGGCCAGCACCGCAATCTGGTGGAGGACCCGGGTGCGGTCGGCGTCCGGGTCGTGGGTGTACCAGGAGAAGGTGCGCACCAACGGTGTGCCGAAGCGGTGCGCGACTGCGGCGGCGCGGCGCAGTTGCTCGGTCTGCGGGCCCAGCGGTGCCTCGACGCGCGTCTTGCCGAGCGCGGTGGCCACGCAGGAGACCTTCAGCCCGTGCGCGTCCAGCGACGCTTGCGTGCGGGCGAGCGCCCGCGGGGAGAGGCGCAAGACACCGGTCACACCAACACGGCGGAGTTCGACGTGGGCGAGGCCTGCGTCCCGGGCCATGGCGAGTTGGGCGCGCGGCGCCAAAAGGGCCTCGTCGGTGAAGCCGGTGAGGGTGATCACGGCATGGAGCCTAGCCCGGCGGCGCGAGCGGCTGACCTGCGCTGGGGGTGCGGGATCCCGTGGGCCGTTGGCCTAGAGGTGCTCGAGCTCGGCGCGGATGGAGGCGATCTCGTCCGCGCTGACGTAGTCCGAGGCCAGCGCGAAGGCCTTGGTGGCGGCCATGCCGCGCACCATGCCCACCATCGGGTTGTGGGTGATGCCGGGGTAGTGCCGCTCGATGATGTCGACTGCAGCGGGGTCGGCGAGCAGTTGGCCGACATTGGTGGTGGCGAGGTCGTAGCGAGCCATCGTGGTTCCTCGTGAGCCTAGGAGGGGTCTCCCAGGTTACATCGCTGGCGATCGATCGGCAACGATGGATAGCATGGGCGCCATGAAGGCAGCCACGCTCCACCAACTGGGACGGCGCTTATCGGGCATCGCGGGTGCACTCACGCATGCGGACGCCGCCAACGCGTCCACGCACGGGGAGCGGGCGATCTTGGACGACCTGCTGGAGAACCCGCGCAGCACGGTGCGCACCATCACCGACCGCACGGGGTTTGCCCAGTCCCACGTCTCGGCCTCGCTCGCGCGGCTGGTCGAACGTGGTCAGGTGCGCTGGGAGAAGAACCCCAAGGACGCGCGCTCACGCTGGGCCGACCTGACCCCCGCCGAACGACGGCGACTCGAAGCCGGTGCCGCCCTGCGAGTGGAAGACGCCCTCGCCGAGCAACTGGGCCGCAAGGACGCCGAGCAGCTCGTCAAGCTCCTGGCCAAGGCCGCGAAGATCCTCGAGGTGAAGAAGCCATCAACCCTGCGGCGGTGATCCCGGCTGCTGCCAGGGGCCTGGGGGCAGGTACTGGCCTGGCGGGTACTGGCCCGGCGGGTATTGGCCTGGGGGCGGGTATTGCCCTGGCGGGTAGGCGCCCGGGGGGAACCCGCCGTAAGGGTTGGCTGGGGCGCCCGGCCACACCGGGGGCGGAGCCACGGTCTCGCCCGCGAGCTCCCGGCGGCGATCCAGGTACATCAGCGTGATCCAGACGGTCTGGAACGGGATCAGCAGCAGAGACACCGCCGCGGCAACGACGACGCCGACCACGAGATACACCGCCGCCATCGGGGAGAACTCGTTCCCGTCCCGCATCGCGGGGATCGCCAGGGGGAGCGTCACGATCTGCACCAGCCACGAGACGGCGGAGACAACCAGGGATCCGACGATCCAATACCCCAGGGTCCGCCAGAAGGCGCCGCGCGTCAGTTGCCAGGAGCGGCCGAGGGCGCCGAAGGCCGAGTGGCCCTCCTCTGCGAGGACCACGATCGTGTAGACCAGCCGGACGGTCAGGAAGACGGCCGCCACGACGAGGAGGGGAACGAGCAGCCCGAGGATGACCAGGACGACCCCGCCGCCCTCACCGGTGTTCGAAGAGTCCTGCCGCAGAGCGAAGCCCAACGCGACGGCGATGAGCACGCCATAGAGCGCGAAGACGATCAGCGACACGAGCACCACCAGGGTGGCCACGCGGCGACCGAGACCTGGTGTCCGCTGGCGGAGATTGTCCCACGTAGGGGTGCCGCGCCCCTCCGCGAGATCCAGCGCCGCCACGCTCATCCTGCCCAAGCAGACGAAATACAGAATGTAGGCGGCCACGCTCGCCGCGAGCAGGGCGACCGAGAGCAGCACGATCGGGCCGACCTGGGGCACGGTGCTCTGCTGCGGCGCGTAGAACAGAAACGCGACGACGATGACCGCACCGATGCTCAGGAATATCAGGACGATCGGAGCCAGGGTGAGACGGACGAAGAGCCCCAGCGCGCTGCGAAGCGAAGAAACCGATCCGGAGAAGAAGTCCCCGAGCGTCAACGCGCCGCGCGCAACAGTGGGCTGGGGGCTGGCGGGCTGGAGGGGGGCGGGAGTGTTCCAGGTCACCGGACGAGCCTAACGGCTTCGGCCGGGCCCCCCGAGGCTGTTCACAGGATGCCCCTGAGGGGAGGCACCCGCGCGTGATGTGACTTTCACCCCTCTCGATTTTCCGACACGTCCGGCGAGTGCAGTCCGACTGACTTTTTCGAAGGTGTCTCCGAATCGAGCATGGGAAAAGTCACATCCTGCACGGGAGAGCGCGGCCCTGGAAGCTGGGTCGGCCCGACCCAGACGACGGCCTGGCCGGCGACTACCTCCGTGCCGTAGCAAGCGAGCGCCGGTCCGGAGGCGAGCTGGTACCCCTGGTCGAGGGCCTCGCTGACGCGCGAACTCAGCTCCGAAGCGTCGCTCCCGACGAGTAGCCGGTACCGGAGTGCGCCCTCGGGCAACGGTGCCGGAGGGAGGGGTGCCCACGCGAAGGCTCCCACGCCGGGCGGCTCCTCGCCCGCCAGACCGGCCGTCGCGCGGGAGCTTCGAGGGGCTAGCACCGGCGGTGCGACCCGGGCGCCCTCGTGCTGGGGCGGCGTTTCGCGGCTGTCGAGAAGCACGACTTCGCCATGGCGGGGTACCACGGCAGAAAGGCCGAGCTCGCTCCCGATCCGGGCGGCGAACGCGGACGCTGCCTCTTCCTCGCCGTGGACGCAGAAGACCTCTGCGGGCGGGGGCGTCAGTTCGCGGAGCCAGTCGATGACGTCCGAGGCGTCGCCGTGCACGCTGAACTCGCGGTCGTGGAAGACCTCCGCGCGGACCGGAATGTAGCGACCGCGGATCTTGACCTGCTCGGCGCCCTCGGAAAGTTGCCGCCCGCGCGTGCCCGCCGCCTGGTAGCCGGTGAGCACGACCGCGTTGCGCGGGTCGGGCAGCAGCGCCTCGAGGTGGTGAAGGACTCGTCCGCCGGTCGCCATGCCCGAGCTGGCGATGATGACCGCTGGCCCATGGCCGCCGGGTTCGGTGAGCGCCCTGCTGTCGTCGGCGGATTCGACGGCGGTGAGGTCGGGGATCCGCACCAGATCCTCGGCACGCAGGTCGTCGCGCAACTCGTCGGTCAGGGTCTGGTACACCCGCAGCGCCCGGACCCCCATGGGCGAGTTCACGTACACGGGCACGTCGGGGATACGACCGTCGCGCTCCATGTCGGAGATCGTCTTCAGCACGACTTCCGTGCGGTCGATCGCGAAGGCGGGCACCACCACGCTGCCTCCCCGGGCGATGGTCCGGCGGATGACGTCAGCGAACCCCTCGTGAGGCAGGTTCGCCGGCTCGGGGTGTTCCCGGTCCCCGTAGGTGGATTCGACCAGCACGTACGGCGCCCCCTGGGGGGTCGCGCGTGGCTTGAGGACCGGGTGATCGTGGCGTCCGAGGTCGCCGGAGAAGAGAACGGACGCCGTCGGCGTCCACACGTTGACCGAAGCCGATCCGAGGATGTGTCCGGCGCGGGTGAGCCGGATCGTGATCGCCTCGGCCGCGTTCGGCGTCCCGCCGAGGCGCTCGTTGCCCGTCAGCACGAAGTCGGTGTCGAATTCCAGGCCGACGAACTGCCCGAGCATGGCCTCGACGTCTTCGGTGGTGTAGAGAGGCAAGGCGGGGTGGTGCTTGGACCAGCCCTGGTCGTTGGCGTTCGCGGCGTCCTGCTCCTGCAGCTTGGCCGCGTCACAGAGCACGATCTCGGCGAGTTGGCGGGTCCCCTCGCTGCACCAGATCGGTCCATCGAAGCCGGCGCGTGTGAGGGCGGGCAGGTAGCCCACGTGGTCGAGGTGAGCGTGGGTGAGCACCACGTCGGAGAGTGAGGCGGGGTCGACCGCGAACTCCTCCCAGTTCTTCAGGCGCCACCGCTTCTCGCCCTGGAACAGGCCTGAGTCGATGAGGATCCGGCGTGTCCCGACGGTGAGAAGGTACTTCGACCCGGTGACCGTACCGGCGGCGCCGAGGAACGTGAGGGTCGTGTGGGAAGCCTTGGCCATGGCCCACACTCTGACACGCCCGCCTGGGTCAGGGGCTCTTTCGGGTGGGAGCTTTGGCCCGCTGCTGCTCGGCGCGGAAGGTGACGATGCGCTCGATCAGGTCGCGCGGCAACGGCTGGTCGGCCGGGAACTGGATGGCTCCCTTGCTGTGTTTGAGCCCCCGCGCGTCCAGCTCGTCGGCCACGAACGCGACGCCGTCGGGCCCGGGGTACAGGCCGACGTGGTGCTTGCCCGGGGCGAAGTGCACCAGGTTCCCGTGGAGTCGGAAGGTCGGCATCCCGTAGGAGAGGGCTTCTTCGGCGTCCGGTACGAGACCGGCGACAAGCGCCCGGATCTCGTCCATGAGTGCGCGGTGCGGTCCCGAGTGCTCGGCCAAGTAGTCGTCGATGACGGACATGTGCGCACTGTAGCCCGGTACCAGGCGCCGTTACGTACGATGGGCCCAGCCGGCCCGGACGCCCTGCGCGGGCCACGGAGAGGGGGCGCTGTGCGACGACTCGTGACCCTGCTGACCGGGGCGTTGCTCGCTGCGGGGTGCTCCGCCGTGCCGGGCGAGGGCGCCAGCCCCGTCACGCTTCCCCCCAGCGCCACCAGGGCACCGACCCCGGTGGGTCCCACGGCGTCCGACGAGGGGGGGCCGTCGGCGTCCGGCGGGCTAGTGAATGGGCAGGCGCCGGGCGGTCCGGGCACGCCCGTCCCGCTGCCCGAGGACCTGAAAGAAGCGATCAGAACCGACCTGGAGGCACGCGACGTGGACGCGTCCCGCCTGGTCGTGGTCAGCTCGCTCGGGAAGACGTGGAGCGACGGCTCCTGGGGGTGTCCGGAGCCCGGGATGGCCTACACCCAGGCGCTCGTGCCGGGGCTGCACGTGATCGTCGAGGCGGACGGCATTCAGTACGACTACCGGTTCGGTGACGGCCCCACGCCGAGGCTGTGCGTGCCCCTCTCTTTGCGCTGACGGCCCGCCGGTCTGCAGGGCTACGCTGGCGCAATGACCGACGACACCGGCACGACGCCCGCGCTCGAGGCGGTGCGTGCGCTCGGCCTCGAGCACGCCGTCACCCGGCACGGACGGGTCCGGTCACTGGAGGAAGCGGCGGCCGCGCGTGGCATCGAGCCGCGCGACCTGGTCAAGACGCTGGTCGTCCGGCGCGGGGACGACGACTTCCTCTTTGTGCTCGTCCCCGGCGACCGGGAGTTCAGTTGGCCCTAACTGCGGACCCTCCTCGGTGTCAGCCGCCTCTCCATGCCGGACGCCGCCACCGCGCGCGACGTGACGGGCTACGAGCGGGGCACGATCACGCCGTTCGGGTCCACGCGGGCGTGGCCCGTCGTGGCGGACGCCGCGATGGTGGGTCGTCGCATCTCGCTGGGGGGTGGCGCGCACGGCGTCGGTATCAGCGTCGACGCGGACGCCGCCCTGGCCGCCCTCGGCGCGCAGGTGGCCGACGTCAGCGACTGACGCGTTCGGCCCTGCTCAGACCGCCGCATGGTCGACGGGCCGCACCACCTTGGCGAGGTAGGCCACGGCGAGGCCCGAGACGATCAGGAGCCCCAAGCCCACCCGCAGGCTGGTGAGGTCGGCCACCGCGCCGATGAACGGCGACGTGGCGAGGAATCCAACACGCATCAGCCAGCTGACCAGGGTGATCCCGGCGCCCTCGGGCAGGCCGGGGAGGCGTCCGGCGGCCGCGTAGGCGGTCGGCACCACGGTGGCGCACCCGTACCAGGCCAGCGCGTAGCCGATCAGCGCCGTCGGCAGGGATGGGTAGGCCACAACGAGCAGGCCGCCCAGGGCGATCATGGCGCCGCCGGCGCGGATGACCACCACACGTCCCCAGCGATCGGTGGCGGGGTCGCCGAGCAGGCGGCCGATGAACTGCGCCCCGAGCATCGCCGAGTAGCCCAGGCCGGCGACGCCCACCGAGGTGCCCACGACCTGCACCAGGTACAGGGCCGACCAGTTCGAGGCAATGTCCTCAACCAGGACGCCGGCGATGGCGAGCACGACCAGCGGCAGGATGAGCCCCCAAGCGCCCCGGGGGAGCTTGGTGGGGGGCTCGTGGTGTTCCTCGGTGACCGCCGGACGCCCGCGGTTGGGAAGGCGTCCGAGCCAGGTCGCCAGCGCCGCGAGCAGCACCAGCGAGAGGGCGACACCCGTCAGGTGCACCGACAGCGGGATGCCCTGGGACGCCGCGAACGCACCTACCACGCCCCCGGTGGTGGCACCCAGGCTCCACAAAGCGTGCAGGGAGTTGATGATGGTCTTGCCGTACGCGTCCTCGACCCGGACGCCGTGAACGTTCTGGGCGGCGTCCACGATGGCGTCCGAGAAGCCGGCCATGGCCAGGGCGAACGCGAACACCAGGAAGTGCGGGGCGAACCCGGCCAACGACATGGCCACGGCCATCGAACCCGTCCACATGAGGGCGGTCCGCTGCGCGCCGAAACGGCGGATGAGCGGGGCGGGCAGCGCCGAGGCGAGCATGGAGGCGAGCGGGCCGATCGCGACCATGAAGCCGAACGCCGTGTTCGAGAGTTCGAAGGCCGCCTTCACCTCGGGGTAGCGGGGCAGGATTCCAGCCATCATCGCCCCATTGGTGAAGAAGAAGAGCGAGATGCCGGCGCGGGCGCGCACCGGGTTCAGCGAGACAGACACGACGCGCAAGCCTACGCCAGTGCCTCGATCAACCGCGCTTCTGGATGGACGCCCACTCGTCTCTGAGCCCCACCGTCCGGTGGAACAGGCTCGGCCGGTGCGGGTCGGCGGCGAAGTAGCCCAGGCGCTCGAACTGGACGACCTGGCCGGGTGCGACGTCGGCTAGGGCGTGCTCGAGGCGGCAGGTGGTGAGCAGGGTGCGGCTGTGCGGGTTCAGGTCGTCCAGCGGCTCGCCGGACGCCGCGCCGGGCGCCTCCGCCGTGAACAGGCGCTCGTAGAGGGCGACCGTGCCCGGCACCGCGTGGGCGGCCGAGACCCAGTGCATCGTTGACTTCACCTTGCGGCCGTCCGGGGAGTCCCCGCCGCGGGTGGCGGGGTCGTAGGTGGCGTTCACCTGGGTGACGTGGCCCTCGGCGTCCGTCACGGCATCGGTGGCGGTGACGAAGTAGGCGCCGCGCAGGCGCACCTCGCGCCCCGGCGTGAGCCGGAAGAACTTGGGCGGCGGAACCAGCGCGAAGTCGTCGGCCTCGATGAACAGCTCGCCGGTGAACGCGACGCGGCGCGTCCCGTCGGCGGGGTTCTCGGGGTTGTTGGCCACCTCGAAGTGCTCCACGACAGGCGCCCCGGAGGAGTCCGTCGGCCAATTGGTCAGGACGAGCTTGAGTGGCCGCAGCACGGCCATCCGGCGTTGCGCGGTCCGGTTCAGATCGCGGCGGACGTAGCTCTCGAGCTCCTCGATCGCCTTGCGCGAGTTGGTGCGCGTGATGCCGATCGCGTCGCAGAAGGCGCCGAGCGCGGCCGGCGGGTAGCCGCGCCGGCGAAGCCCCCGCAGGGTGGGCATGCGTGGGTCGTCCCAGCCGTCGACGACGCCCTCCTCGACCAGCTTGCGCAGGCGGCGCTTCGACGTGACCGTGTGGGTCAGCTCTAGGCGGGCGAACTCGCGCTGCTGGGGTGCGGGTCCGTCCAGGGGGAGGTTCGCAAGGAACCAGTCGTACAACGGGCGATGGGACTCGAACTCGAGGGTGCACAGCGAGTGGGTCACGCCCTCGATGGCGTCGGACTGGCCATGGGCCCAGTCGTAGGTGGGGTAGATCGGCCAGGCGTCGCCGGTGTTGTGGTGGTGCGCGTGCCGGATGCGGTACATCACCGGGTCGCGCATCTGCATGTTCTCGTGGGACATGTCGATCTTCGCCCGCAGCACGCGGGCGCCGTCGGGGAACTCACCCGCCCGCATCCGCCGGAGCAGGTCGAGGTTCTCCTGCGGGGAACGCTCGCGGTAGGGGGAGTCCACGCCGGGCTCGCCGAACGATCCTCGGGTCGCGGAGATCGTCTCGCTGGTCTGATCGTCGACGTAGGCGAGCCCCTGTTCCACCAGGTACTCCGCCCAGGCGTAGAGCTGGCCGAAGTAGTCCGAGGCGTGGCACACGGCGGCGGGGTGATACCCCAACCACTCGATGTCGGAGACGATCGACTCGACGTACTCGGTCTCTTCGGTGTCGGGGTTGGTGTCATCGAGGCGGACCTTGCACAGGCCGCCGAAATCTTCGGCGATGCCGAAGTCGACCGTGATCGCCTTGAGGTGGCCGATGTGCAGGTACCCGTTCGGCTCCGGGGGGAAGCGGGTCTGGACCCGGCCGCCGTACGTGCCCGCTTCGTTGTCGCGACGAATGAAGTCCCGCAAGAAGTCGTTGGGCACGGGCGGGCTGTCGGTCATGGGGGAGAGGCTATCAAGGGCAAACCCCCGCCCTGACCCGGGCCGGCGCTGTGGAGTCGCTCAGCCGAGGGAGCCGATGCGGTGCTCGGCGAGGTGCTGGGAAGGGTGCGGAGCCGTGCTGTGCTGCGCGCGGAACTGAGCAGTCGCGTCCGTGCCGCAGATGGCCCGGATGCGCTGTGGTCCGCCTGGGTGCTGGTCGATCCAGTCGGTCAGATCGTAGACGCCGCCGTCGATGGCGGCCCAGCAGGACGCCGCGTCCGCGTGCTGCGCCACGTCCACCATCGTGTAGGTGCCGGGCGCCTGCGCCTGCGCCTGCGCCTGCGCCGTACCCGGCTGTCCTGTTTCGGACGCCGGCGCTGCGCCCGGCATCGGTGCCGTGCCGGACGCCTGGGCCGCGGGCGTGGCCGCACCGGCGCGCCCCGTCCCCCAGACGGCGTCGGCGCCGGTGTGACCGGTTAATGCGGTGAGCCCGGCGGTCGCGAGGCAGGCGGTCACGGTGAGGGCGGCTGCGACCATGGCGGCCAGGCTCGTACGCCCGGGTGGTGCCTGCTCGCGACGGCGTTCCAGCCACAGCCACGCCCACGCGATCGCGGCGGTGGCGAGCGAGGCTACGACGAGGGAGCTGCCGAAGGCGGCGTGGCGCTCCGGCAGCCCTTCGGTCTCGGCGAGGGCCTCCCCGCTGACCCGGGCCACTACGGCGGCGAGCGCGCCGATGGTGAGCGTGCCGACGGACAAGAACCCGTAGCGGGTTCGGAAGGAGGGCCACAGGACGGCCGCCAGCACGGCGAACGCTCCGACAGGGAGCGCGATGACAACGAGGTGCACGACCAAGGGGTGGAGGGGCAGGCCGAGGATGGGGCCATCCGGAGTCATGCTCGCAGGATAGAGGCGGGTGGCAAGGTCGCTCGCTCGTCGCCTCTGGCTCGGCGCGGGCCGCAGGGGCCATTCCTGAGGGTTTGCCCGTTGGGGG
>JBKHWW010000075.1:0-3592 GCA_046566345.1 Actinomycetes bacterium | reverse complement strand
GGCACGCTGGGCTCGATGGCGTCCAAGCTGCTCGAGGCCGAGGAGGCCGAGATGATGGGCGAGGACGAGGCCGAGCAGGAGGCCGCACGGCGCTACGTCCGCTGGGCGGCCGGCACCATCCGCAATGCGGCGCGCGCTCCGCACGGGGTGCCCGCCCACAAAGTGGTCCGCAGCGCGGCCATCGCCTCCGCGCGCCGGTACGCGCCCGCGTTGGTCACCGACCGCCGCACGCCCTCTCGGTGGCGGGGACGCCGCGGGCCAGGTTGGGGCGCACCCACCTGGGGAACGACGGCGTGGGGGTACCCCGCATGGCAGCAGGCCGAACCCGACGCACCGCAGCCGTGCACGTGCGGACACGGTGACCAGAGCTGGGGCTCGGAGTCCTACGAGGCAGAGGCGTCGGTGCCGACGCGCACGGCGCCCGGGATGTCCGGCCGGTGGGTGCGGCGGGGTCAGGACCTGATCCTGATCGGAGGGGCTCGATAGCCATGTTCGCGCCCCCCGGAGACAGCGCCGGACTGCTGTATGGCGAGGCCCGCAGCCTGCTGGCTCGCATCGACCAGCTACGGCCGATGGCGCTCAACGAGACGATGGTGCCCGCGGCCGGGCTGCCGGCCCCGGCGAGCCTCGCCATGGAGCGATTCCTGCACAGCGGGCGCACGTTGCTCCGCGAGCAGGTCCACCGTTACCTGGTGTGGCTCACCGGACCGGGGCAGGACGCATCGGCCAGCCTCCAGCAGCGCCGTTTCGTTGCGATCCGGATGCGGTTTAACGCGATCCTCAGCCAGCTCGACCTGTTCGCGGAAGTGGTCAGCCAGCGAAGCGAGCACCAGATCGGCGTCTGGCTGGCCGGCCTCGACATCCTTGCCGAGGACGCCCTCGCGGTGAACCGCGTGATCACCGAGCCGCCCCCGCTGGTCTGCTACGTGGCACGCGGTCCGGGCGCCGCCATCCGGCGCGCCCGAACCCGGCTCCCGGGGGGTGATGCCAACCCGGTCGCCATCGTGCGCGTCCCGCGTGAGCGCATGGTCGGACAGGGCATCGCTTCCTCGCTGTGTCACGAAGTCGGCCACCAGGGGGCCGCGCTGCTGGGGCTGGTGGAATCGCTCAGGCCGGAGATCGCCCGGGTACGGCAGGGGCGGGGGCGGGCGGCGCCGGCCTGGGTCAACTGGGAGCGCTGGCTGTCAGAGGTGGTAGCTGACTTCTGGTCCGTGGCGACCCTCGGGATCTCCTCCACGCTCGGGCTCTTCGCGGTGGTGAGTCTGCCCCGCTACTTCGTGTTCCGTCCCTCGGGCGACGACCCGCACCCGGTGCCTTACGTCCGGGTCCTGCTGAGCGCCGCCATCGGCAACACGCTGTTCCCGCACCCCCAGTGGGCGCGGATCGCGTCGATCTGGAAGGAGTTCTACCCGACCGACGATCTTCCCGCCGAGCGCCAGGACGAGTTCGCGCTGCTGGAGCAGGAGATCCCGGCCTTCACCGCGCTGTTGGCGGGGCACACCTCACCCAGGTTGGCGGGTCGGTCGTTGGCCTCGCTCTTCCCCCCTCGCCGAACGCGCGCCGAGGAATCTCGCCGAGCTGCACCGCCGCTGGCGGGGCGACCCCGCCGCCATGGCGAGAGAGTCTCCCAGCCTGGTCTTCGCCACCCTGGGCCAAGCCCGCTTCAACGGCCGCCTGACTCCGGAGGCCGAGAGCGTGCTCCTCAGCGACCTGCTCCGGCTGTGGGCGCTGCGCCGCAGTCTCGCGCTCACCGAAACCATCTCCTACCGCCCGCTCAGCCGGGCGTCCTAGAAAGCGAGAAACGCCATGAACGACATCCGTCTCGAGGGAACCCGATTCGGCCCGGGCGAGACCGTCCACGCCACCTACGAGCCCGATCAGGCCGTGGCGACCCTCACCTGGCTCCTGTTCCAGACTCCGGACGACGTCCTCCGTGAGGAGGAGGTCACCGTCCAACCCGAGCAGCGGCTCTACGCCTTCACGGCCGCGGGCCTGGTGCCGGGCCTGTATCACCTGCAGGTCTACGAGGACGGCGGCCAGACCAAGACGGCCCAGCAGAAGAAGTACGCTCCCCGCGGCACCCTGGCCGACGAGCAGGTCTTCCACGTCTCCGAGGCGCCACTGATGCGGGTAGCGCTCGACCGGGGCATTGGCGAGGAACCCCTGCCCACCGACCCGCTGGCCACCTATGACGCCTTCAGGGCGTACTTGGAGGACGAGGGCGGCCCCGAGTTCGGCGCGCCCAGGCAGGGTCTGCTCACCTACACCGACGACACGTACGAGGATCTCAAGCGCCTTTCGCGGGCCTTCGTCAAAGACATCAAGGTCACCTCGCTGGAGGAGCTGGCCAGGCCGTACCTGCGTTCGCGACGGAACAACACGGCCTTCCCGCTGATGCCGCCGGTCGCCTTCGGCTTCCCGTACCCCGGCATCGAGTTGATCTGGAACTTCTGGGAGGAGGCCGGGATGTTCGTCCAGACGCTCAACCTGATCCTGGCGCGCTTCCAGAACCGGGTCGCTCCCGGCGGAAGGTACTCACCGCTGGACCGGTTCGACACCAGCCCGCTGGCGACGCTGCACGCACTGTTGTACGCGTTCGTGGACGACGAGCAGCACCGCATGACGGTCCGTCGGCGCGCCGCCGAGTATGAGTATGAGTACGGAATGCGCCTGATCGGCAGGGCGATCCCGCCGTCGGCGAGCTTCGTCGAGCGCCGCTCGGCGTTCCTGGAGTCGTTCCACCAGGTCCTCCACCAGGCGCACGTGTACTTCAAGGAGGACGACGACCTCACGGTGAACGCGGATGCCTTCCCCCTCTACCGGTCGCTGCGTGAGTGCCACCTGGAGCTGTCCCAGGGCTCGCACAACCAGTACGGGCAGCTCGCCATCTCGGCCAGGGCCGAGTTCCTGCAGATGCAGTTCGTCTTGTCCCAGCCCGAGATGCGCCTGTTCCTGGGCGGACGGCCGATGACGCCCTACTCGGAGGCCTGGATGGAGGCGGTGGACCGCATGAAGGAGATCCAGCCCGGCTGGCCGACGGCGTCCGTGATGCACTTCCACGACCTGGCCACCATCGGGGAGCGGCTGGTGCTGACGATCAGGCTGGGCAGTTGGGCAGACCCCTCGGTGAACTCGGCACACGCCAAGGGCTGGGCCGACGCCCTCCGGGAGCCGATCCAGAAGTACGTTGCGGCTTACCGCGCGGTGACCGGCGTCGACCTGTCGATGGCGCCGGACGCCACGCAGCCCGCGACCCTGATCCTGGAGCGGGTGACCGAGCAGCGAGCCCGGGCGTGAGCCCGGACTTCACCTCGGCGCGCTTCCTGGGCTTCGCAGCGCCGGCAGGGCCGGCGGCGTCCGCCAGCCTGGGCAAGCCGGCGGCTCTAGCCGAGCCGCCGGGTGCCGACCGGCTCGCCGCCCTGGTCGCGCGCGTTCAGGGGGCCGGGGCCGGCCTGGTTGCGCGCAGCACGCTGCACGCGTTGGGCGATGTCCTGGCGGTGGCTGACGCCGATGCGGCCGTGTTGCTGGACGCGCACTGTTATCCGATCACGCGCTGGGCGGCACGGGCGATGAGAGAGGAACGGACCATGAT
>JBKHWW010000074.1:0-14638 GCA_046566345.1 Actinomycetes bacterium | reverse complement strand
CACCAGTGGGGGATCCTGCTGTGGAACGACGGCGAGTTCTACCTTGCCCCGCTGCGCGCGATCGACGTCATGGACCGCATCGGCGGCGGCGACGGGTCGGTCGGCGGTGTCATCTACGGCATCCTGCAGGGTTGGAACGTCGAGAAGTGCGCACAGTTCGGTTGGGCCACGGGCGCACTGGCCGCGACGTCCCTCCTCGACTATGGCGCGCCTGCCGACGAGAAGCAGGTCTGGGACATGTGGAAGGGCAACGCTCGCGTCCAGCGCTGACGCACGCGCTCCACTCGGCACGTCGGGCTCGACGCGGCCACGTCGGGCCTAACTCGACACATCGGCTTCCGGGACATCCGCTTCCGGGACATCCGGCGGTTCGCACTCGCACACGCAGGCGGGCGCGCACCCCCGGCGTCCGAAGCAGACGACGTCGCACGCGCACGGTGGCGCTGCCCGTGCGGGCCGCCCCTCCGCGCCCAGCGCGACCGCTCGCGCCAGCCGCGCCCGCGTGCTCTCACGACGGCCCCTACGGAGCGCTGCGAGTTCTCCGTGGCTGGGGTGATCTTGGGGCGTGCAGCCGCTCCACCCCCGCCAAAGATCCCGGTAAGCGCGCCCGTGCGCCCGCTCCAGCGGCTGGCCGGTGAAGGGCTCGATCGCGTCGCGGACGTCCAGGTGGGCCGGCCAGTGCCTTCCCGCCCGATCCCGCGGAGCGTCCGCGCGCATCGGAACGACCGGCCGATCAACGCTGTCACGGACGGCCAGGTCGAGCCCGGCGAGCCCCAGCAGCCGTTGGAACATGCCCACGCGCGGCTCCGACTGGCCGTTCTCCCACCGGGCAATCGTGGACTGATCCACGCCCACGAGTCGCGCGAGCTCGCCCTGGCTGAGGTCTGCCAGGCGGCGTACGCGCCGAATGAGGCCGGCCACATTCAGGGTTGGGTCGGACGCGCTCCCACCAGGTGACCGCTCCCCGGTCGCCGTTGTGCTCTCCATGCCTGCATGCTCTCGCGCCCCGCTGACATTCTTGAGCGCCCCCCAAACCACTTAAGCCGCGCCCCGGAGGACTCCCGGTTTGAACCCCCGTCGAGACAATGTCGCGCCGCGGTCCGTCGAAGTGCATCTGGTCCGTCGGGGTGAGCAACCCCTGCCCGGAGACGTCCACCTCATGCACCTCTGCATCAGGTGGACGTCTCAAGAGGGGGGCATCACGGTGGCGGCCGTGCTGGTGCGGCGCGTGGGCGGGCTTAGCCCACCCGATTGCTGGCCGCCAGGAGCTGGGCGGCGGCGTCCGGGTCGCCGATCAGCTCGACGTCGGCGTCCGCTTTGCGTCCGAAGGCGAAGAGCAGCAGCTCCGAGGGCTTGCCGGCGACGGTGACCGTGGTGGAGCCCGGCTTGGCGCGCAAGCGAAGGTTGCGGTCGGTGCGTTCCAGCACGATCCCGCACGGCGCCTTGCGGAAGACCCCCTTGGCGAGCGCATTGAGCGTCTTGGCGGCGTGGTCCTCGAACTCGGCCGTCGTGGGGCGTCTGGGGAGCCCGTTGGCCCGACGGACGTCCTCGGTGTGCACGAAGAATTCGCTCGTGTTCGCCGCCTCGTCCAGGACGGGCAGCGCAAACACGGAGATGGGGCGGGGTCCGCGGCGGATCTGGTTGACCAACTCGGGGTACGTCCAGCGCTTCTTTACCGCATCCATGCGCGCCGCGGTCACCTCGGCCATGAAGTCCAGCAGAATCCCCGGCATCGCCGAGGGGTCGTTCTCTCGGCACCACACGTGGGCCGCCAAGTCGTGTGCGGTCCAGCCCTCACACAAAGTCGGGGACTCGGCTGAGACCAGGTTGAGCGCCTCGCACAGCGCGGATCGTTCCTCCTTGGCGAAACCCATGGCGCAAGCCTAGCCACAAGCCGAAAGCGGGACGCGCCCGGGCTGGCGGGGGTGCGTGGAAGAATGGCGAGCATGCCCTCTGCACTCGATCCGGCCGTTGCGGCGGTCCTCAAGCGCAACGACGACGGGCTCGTCGCCGCGGTCGTCCAGGACGCGACCAGCAGAGCGGTGTTGATGCAAGCGTGGATGAGCGACGAGGCGCTCGCCCGGACCCTGGAGACCAGGGAGGCGACGTACTGGTCGCGTTCCCGGGGCGAGCTGTGGGTAAAGGGGGCAACGAGCGGGCACACCCAGCACGTCCGCAGCGTCCGCCTCGACTGCGACGGCGACACGGTGTTGCTGGTGGTCGATCAGGTTGGCGGCGCCTGCCATACCGGAGACACGACCTGCTTCGACGGACGCGAGCTCCTGTCCGAGGGGGACGCATGAGCGTTGCGGCGAACCCTGGCGCGTCGGTGGGGTACCCCATCACACCCGACCTGGCCGGCTTCCGGGCCGCCGCGTCCGAGCAGGGGCGCCGGGTGGTGAGCGTGTGGACCCGCCTGTTCGCCGACGACGTGACGGCGGTAGGCCTGTACCACCATCTGTGCGGCGATCGGACTAACACGTTCCTACTCGAGTCCGCCGACGCCGGTGTGTGGGCCCGCTACTCGATCATCGGCGTCCACGCAGCGGCGGTCTTGTCGGAATCCGGGGGGCAGGCAACGTGGACGGGCACGCATTTGGCCAACCTGCCTGTCGGCGGCGACCCACTCGAGGTGCTCGCGGACACACTGGCGCGGCTGCACACGCCGCGCGACGAGGGGCTGCCGCCGTTCACCTCCGGGATGGTGGGGTATCTCGGGTACGACGTGGTGCGCCGGCTCGAGCGCATCCCCGACTCGAACCCCGACGATCTCGGCCTGCCCGAACTGGTGATGATGCTCGCCGCCGATCTCGCCGTCCTGGACCACCACGCCGGTGAAGTGTGGCTGATCGCCAACGCGATCAACCACGACGACACCACCCAACGGATCGACGAAGCCCACGCGGACGCCGTCGCTCGGCTCGACGCGATGGTTCGTCGCTTGCGCGAACCGTTCGAACCCCTGATCGCGTTGAGGCCGGAGGAGCCCACCGAACTGGACTTCCACCGGCAGCGCACCCAGCCCGAGTTCGAGGCGGCGGTGCTCGAGGCAGTCGAGGACATCAAGGCGGGCGAGGCCTTCCAGATTGTGGTCAGCCAGCGCTTCGAGGCGCCGTGCGAGGCGGATGCGCTGGACGTCTACCGCGTGTTGCGCCGCAACAACCCTAGCCCTTACATGTATCTGCTTCGCCTGGACGGGCTCTCCATCGTGGGCTCGAGCCCCGAGGCGCTCGTCACGGTCAAGGACCGCCACGTCCTCACGCACCCGATCGCCGGCTCCCAGCCCCGGGGCGACACGGTCGAGGCGGACGCCGCGCACGAGGCTCATCTCGTGGCCGATCCCAAAGAACGCGCCGAACATCTGATGTTGGTCGATCTCGGCCGCAACGATCTCGGACGCGTCTGCGTTCCAGGCACGGTGTCGGTGGTCGAGTTCATGAAGGTGCGCAAGTACAGCCACATCATGCACCTGGAGTCGACCGTGGTCGGCGAGCTAGCTCCGGGACGGACGGCGCTAGACGCCACGCTGTCCTGTTTTCCGGCGGGCACGCTGTCCGGGGCACCCAAGGTGCGCGCGATGCAGATCATCGACCGGCTCGAGGTCTCGCGGCGCGGACTCTACGGCGGCATCGTCGGCTACTTCGACTTCGCCGGCAACTCCGATGTCGCCATCGCCATCAGAACCGCGGTCCTTTCCGGCGGGCGCGCCTTCGTCCAAGCCGGCGGCGGGATCGTGGCCGACTCCGTGCCGGCGTCTGAGGATCTGGAGTCGCGCAACAAGGCCGCCGCCGCGTTGCGGGCGGTCCAGGTGGCCGGCGGCATGCGCAGGCTGGGCCGGTGAGGATCGACCCCCGGCTGGTGGTCACGCTCCTGGGCCTTGCCGCGCTGGGCGTTGCCAGCCAGGGCACCTGGTGGACGGTGTCGTGGAGCGGAGACCTCGGCCCGGCAGGATCCGCCCCACTGACCGGCGGCACGGGCACCGGCGGACTCGCCATTGCCCTGCCCGTCGTGATCCTGGCGGCGATGCTGGCCACTCTGACCCTCAGGCGGGCCGGACGCCGTGCTGTCGGCGTCCTGGGGTTGGTGACCGCGGCCGGCATGGCGGTGCTCGGCCTCTCGGGGCCGGCGCCGGGCCTGGAGGTGGTGCAGCAGGCGGTGCGGGCCGCCACGCTGGCGACCGACCTCCGCCTGGAGCCGACCGCGATGGCGGTCGGGTACGGTGTGATCGGCGTGGCGGCAGCCGCGGCGTCCGGTTGGCTAATCGTCAAGCCGCCTCCGGCGCGCACGCGTCGCGGCCGTGGCGAGCCGACCTCCGAGGTGACAGATGCGCTGTCTTCTTGGAAAGCTATGGACGAGGGTCGCGACCCGACACAGGCGGATGAGACGCAGGCAGAAGGGGACGTTCATGAGCGCGAACGATAAGTACCACCACGGCAAGACGCCCGCCGCATGGACGGGCACGACCATCGCGTCGATCGGGGCGCTGGTGGCCACGGTCGGTTTCTTCATGAACATCAACTGGCTGATGGTTTGGATCGGACTGGGGCTCATGGTGGTCGCGGCGATCGTCGGCGGCGCGATGAGCAGGATGGGCTACGGACAGGAGTAATCGATGGGTGTCCTCGACGACATCGTGGTGGGCGTGCGCGAGGACCTCGCCGAGCGGCAGGCTCACCGGGCCCTGCCCGACCTCATGGACGCCGTGGCGGCACTGCCGCCGGCGCGGAACGTGCTCGATGTCCTGCGGGCGCCCGGGCTGTCGGTCATCGCGGAAGTCAAGCGTAGTTCCCCCTCGAAGGGGGCGCTCGCCGACATCCGCGACCCTGCGGCGCTGGCGCGCGCCTATGCCGCGGGCGGGGCGTCCGCCATCTCGGTGCTCACCGAGCGGCGGCGCTTCGGGGGTTCGCTGGAGGATCTGGTCGCCGTCCGCGCCGCCGTGGACGTGCCGGTCCTGCGCAAGGACTTCATCGTCACGGACTACCAGCTCTGGGAGGCCCGCGCGGCAGGCGCCGACCTCGCCCTTCTCATCGTTGCTTCCCTGTCGGACGCCGACCTGGCCCACCTCCACGGGCTGGCCCTGGAGCTCGGTCTGACGCCGCTGGTCGAGGTGCACACGACCGAGGAGGTTCGGCGCGCGGTTGCTCTGGGCGCCGCGCTGATCGGGGTCAACAACCGCAACCTGCAGACGCTCGAGGTCGACCTGGCGCAGTTCGAGACGCTGGCCGGGCTCATCCCCGACGACAGGGTCAAGGTTGCGGAGTCGGGCATCCTGGACGTGCGCGATGTCGAGCGCGTGGCGTCGGCGGGCGCAGACGCGGTGCTGGTCGGCGAGGCGCTGGTCAAGCACGGCGATCCCACGTCCGCCGTGGCCGCCTTCATCGCCTCGGGAACCGCAGCCCAGGGGGCCTCACGAGACCGGAGCGAG
Organism: Actinomycetes bacterium; assembly: GCA_046566345.1. Lineage (GTDB taxonomy): Bacteria > Actinomycetota > Actinomycetes > Propionibacteriales > Propionibacteriaceae > Propioniciclava. The sequence goes on along the minus strand of JBKHWW010000074.1, from coordinate 9,213 downwards.
CACGACAACGACGAGCACGACAACGACGAGCACGACAAGGACGAGCACGAGAACCAGCAGGGCAAGTAACGAGCAGGACAGCAACGACCACACAGAGCAGAGGAAGAAGTGAACGCGTGAGCGATCCCGTGACCACACCCGACCGGGCCGGGCACTACGGCATTTTCGGCGGGCAGTACGTGCCTGAGGCGCTGCACGCGGCGTTGGCGCAGCTCGAACGGGCGTTCGACGACGCGATGGCAGACCCCGACTTCCTCGAGGAGCTGGACCGGCTGCGCACCGAGTACGCGGGCCGCCCCACGCCGGTCACCGAGCTGCCCCGCCTCAGCCGAGAGGCTGGCCGCGCGCGCCTGGTCGCCAAGCGCGAGGACCTGAACCACACCGGCTCCCACAAGATCAACAACGTGCTGGGGCAGGCGCTGCTCACCAGGCGGATGGGCAAGACCCGTGTGATCGCCGAGACCGGCGCCGGTCAGCACGGCGTCGCTACCGCCACGGCGGCGGCGCTGCTCGGCCTCGAGTGCCGGGTCTTCATGGGCAAGGTGGACACCGACCGCCAGGCACTCAACGTGGCCCGGATGCAGCTGCTGGGCGCCGAAGTGGTGGCGGTCGAGTCCGGCTCGGCGACGCTCAAGGACGCCATGAACGAGGCGATGCGCGACTGGGTGGCGACGGTCGACACCACGCACTACCTCATCGGCACGGTGGCGGGTCCGCACCCGTTCCCACGCATCGTGCGCGAGTTCCAGCGGGTGATCTCCACCGAGGCACGCGCGCAACTGCTGGCCCGCTACGGGGAACTGCCGTACGCGGTGGCCGCGTGCGTGGGCGGTGGGTCCAACGCCATGGGCATGTTCGCCGACTTCATCCCCGACGCTGAGGTCGGTCTGTACGGCTTCGAGGCCGAAGGCGAGGGCATCGCGACGGGCCGCCACGCGGCGTCCATCACCGGCGGATCGGTGGGCGTCCTGCACGGCATGCGCACCTACGTCCTCCAGGACGCCGACGGCCAAACCGTGGAGTCCCACTCGATCTCCGCGGGCCTCGACTACCCGGGGGTGGGTCCGGAGCACGCGTTCCTGGCGGCGTCCGGCAGAGCGCACTACGAGCCGGTCACGGACGCAGAGGCCATGGAGGCCTTCCGGTTGATCACCCGCCTTGAGGGGATCATGCCCGCGATCGAGTCCGCGCACGGCATCGCCGGGGCGATCCGGCTGGGTCGCCGGCTCGCCGAGGAACGACCCGAGCTCGAACCGCTCATCTGCATCTGCCTGTCCGGTCGCGGAGACAAGGACGTCGCCACCGCCCTTTCCTGGTTCGGCCTGGACGGGACGCCCAACGAAACCGTCGGCGGATTCTGATGGGTCTGGAAGCGAACGCGGGCCGGTCCGGCCGCGCGTTCCTGGCCGCTCGCGCTCAGGGCCGCGCCGCACTGGTCGGCTACCTGCCCGTCGGTTACCCCGACGTCCCCACATCGTTGGACGCCCTGCGCGCCCTGTGCGGTCACGGCGACGCCCCTGGCGTAGACCTCGTCGAGATCGGGCTGCCCTACTCCGATCCGATGATGGACGGCCCAGTCATCCAGCGCGCAGGCACCACCGCGCTCGCCCGCGGCGTCCGCACCCGCGACGTGTTCGCCGCTGTGGAGGCGGTCACGGCAACCGGCACCACGGCGGTGTGCATGACCTACTGGAACCTGGTCGACCGCTACGGCGTGGATGCCTTCGCCCGCGACTTCGCCAACGCCGGCGGCGCTGGGCTGATCACCCCCGACCTCACTCCCGACGAAGCCGACGAGTGGATGGCCGCCTCGGACGCCCACGGCCTGGACCGGATCTTCCTGGTAGCGCCGAGCTCGACCGACGAGCGGCTCGTCTCCACGACCCGCGCCTGCCGCGGGTGGGTGTACGCCACAGCCGTGATGGGGGTCACGGGGGCGCGCACGCAGTCCTCCGCCCTGGGCCCCGAGCTGGTCGCGCGCCTGCGCCGCCTCGCCCCCGACACTCTGGTCGGCGTCGGGCTCGGCGTCAGCGACGGCGAGCAGGCGCGCGAGGTCGGCTCCTACGCCGACGGGGTCATTGTCGGCTCCGCCCTGGTGAAGACGCTGATCGCCGCCGAGGACGCCGGCACCCCGGCGGACCTGTCCGAACTCCGGGCCGTGGTGGACGACCTTGTCCGCGGCGTCCGGAGCTGACCCGGCGAGCCAAGGGGGCGGCGTAACCGGCGGACAGACGCGGCGCGCGGATCGGGCATGATGGCGCCGTGATCTTGTCCATCCCCAGTCCAGACGTGAGCTCGTTCCAGCTCGGCCCGCTGACCATCCACATCTACGCGCTGTGCCTGATGGCCGGCATGGTTCTGGCGTGGTGGCTCGGCACCCGGCGCTGGCGCGCGCGCGGCGGCATCCCGGAGACCTTCGAGACGATCGTGTTGTGGGCGATCCCCTCGGGCATCGTGGGCGCCCGCATCTATCACGTCCTTACCCATTGGGAGGACTACTTCGGCCCCGGTCGCAACCCGTGGAGCGCCCTGTTCATCTGGGAGGGTGGCATCGCGATCTTCGGTTCCCTGATCGGCGGGACGATCGGGGCGGTGATCGCCTGCCGCATCACCGGTGCTCGCCTCACCGCCTTCGCGGACGCGCTGGCTCCCGGCCTGATCCTCGCGCAGGCCGTGGGGCGCCTGGGTAACTGGTTCAATCAGGAGTTGTTCGGGGGACCCGATGATGGCCCGCTCGGCCTCGAGATCGACCCGGTGCACAGGCCCGCCGAGTACGCCGACGTGGAGACGTTCCAGCCGACCTTTCTCTACGAGCTCACGTGGAACCTCGCCGGCGGGTTGCTGCTGTTGTGGATCGACCGCAGATTCCGGCTCGGCTGGGGCAAGGTCTTCGCGCTGTACCTGGTCGTCTACGGATCGGGCCGGTTCCTGATCGAGGGCATCCGCACGGACTTCAGCTACATGATCGGGCCCCTCCGGACCAACCAAGTCACCGCCCTGCTGGCGGTGGCCGCCGGCGTGGTCTGGTTCGTCCTGGCGACCCGCCTCCGAACGGACCGCGAGCCGTGGGTCGAGCGCCGTGGCGTCGGCGGCCCCGACGAACAGACCGCGGCCTGACCACCTGCGCGTCCGCATCGCAGACGCCGACAAGTGCTGCTTTTTCGGGGGCGCCCTGGCCGCTACTCTGCAGGCACACGCCCATGCGGTGTGGCCAGGAAGGTTGTCCGACGGATGGCTGCCACAGAGCCCGCTGGAACGGAGAAAAACAATGAGCGCAAACCCGGTGAGTGCACTGTCTCACAGGCCTGACGAGGGATTGTACCGCCACGATTTCGAGCACGACGCGTGCGGCGTCGCCTTCGTGGCCCGCCTCAGCGGCGAGGCGAGTCACGACATCGTCTCCAAGGGCCTCCTCGCGCTGGAGAACCTCGACCACCGGGGCGCCACCGGCGCCGACGAGGCCGCCGGCGACGGCGCGGGCATGCTGTTGCAGATCCCCGATCGCCTCTTCCGTGAGACGGTCGAGTTCGATCTACCGCCCGCGGGCGAGTACGCCGCGGGCATGGCGTTCCTCCCGCAGGAGGACGTGGCCCGGGCGAGCGCGAAGCGCCGCATCGAGTACACCGCCATCGAGGAGGGCCTCCGCGTTCTCGGCTGGCGCGACGTGCCGACCAGCGCCGCGACGCTGAGCCCGATTTCGCTGGCGGTGATGCCTCACTTCGAGCAGCTCTTCGTCACCGGCCCCCGCGGCGTCGGCGGGCTCGACCTCGACCGCCTGGTCTACCCGCTGCGGAAGCGCATCGAGCACGAGGTCGGCGTCTACCTGGCGTCCCTGTCTGCGCGCACCACGGTCTACAAGGGCATGCTCACCACCCAGCAGCTAGGCGAAGTGTTCGCCGACCTGCTCGACGAGCGCGCCGAGACCGCCCTCGCCCTCGTGCACTCGCGGTTCTCGACCAACACGTTTCCCGCCTGGGAGTTGGCCCATCCCTACCGAATGCTCGCCCACAACGGCGAGATCAACACGGTCAAGGGCAACCGCAACTGGATGCGCGCCCGCGAGGCGCTGCTGGCCACCGATCTCATCCCGGGCGATTTGGAGCGCATCTTCCCCATCTGCGACCCACAGGGCTCCGACTCGGCGTCCTTCGACGAAGTGCTGGAGTTGCTGCACCTGGGCGGGCGCTCGTTGCCGCACGCAGTGCTGATGATGATCCCCGAGGCGTGGGAGAACCACACCGAGATGGACGCCGCCCGCCGCGACTTCTACAGCTTCCACGCCTCGGTGATGGAGCCTTGGGACGGCCCGGCGGCCGTCTGCTTCACCGACGGCACGCTGATCGGCGCCACGCTCGACCGCAACGGTCTCCGTCCCGGTCGGTTCTGGGTGACCGACGACGGCCTGGTGGTGTTCGCCTCCGAGGCGGGCGTGCTGCCGATCGACCAGTCCACGGTGATCGAGAAGGGCCGCCTGCAGCCGGGCCGGATGCTCCTGGTCGACCTCGACCAGCACCGCCTGATCAACGACGACGAGATCAAGGCCCAGCTGGCCTCCGAACACCCCTATGGGGAGTGGATCAGCGAGCGGCTCACGTTGGCCGACCTGCCAGAGCGCCAGCACGTGGTGCACAGCCACGCCTCCGTCGTGCGCCGTCAGCAAGTCTTCGGGTTCACCCACGAGGAACTGAAGACCATCGTCGCGCCGATGGCGCAGACCGGCGCCGAGCCGATCGGCTCGATGGGCTCGGACAGCCCGGTCGCCGTCCTGTCCGACCGGCCCCGGCTGCTGTTCGACTACTTCAGCCAGCTGTTCGCGCAGGTGACCAACCCGCCGCTGGACGCCATCCGCGAGGAGCTGGTCACCTCCCTGAGCGGTTCGTTCGGCCCTGAGGCGAACCTGCTGTCGGCCAGGCCTGAGTCCTGCCATCAGATCGTGATCGGCTACCCCGTGCTGGACTCCGATCAGCTCGCCAAACTGGTCCGCATCAACCGTGACGGTGAGATGCCGCACTTCGACGCCCACGTCGTCCGGGGCTTGTACCGCCTTCTCGGCGGACCGGAGGAGCTGGAGCGCCGGCTCGACGAGATCTGCGCCGAGGTCAGCGACGCGATCGCCCGCGGTTGCCGCACGATCATCCTGTCTGACCGCCACAGCAACATCGACATGGCCCCGATCCCGTCGCTGCTGCTCACCTCGGCCGTCCACCACCACCTCGTCCGCGAGAAGACGCGCACGCTGGTCGGCCTGATCGTGGAGGCCGGCGACGTCCGCGAGGTGCACCACGTCGCCCTGCTGGTCGGATACGGGGCTGCGGCGGTGAACCCCTACTTGGTCTTCGAGTCGGCCGAGGACCTCGCCCGCCGCGAGATGTTCGTCACGGTTGACCCTGAGAAGGCTGTCCAGAACGTGCGCAAGGCCCTGGGCAAGGGCGTCCTCAAGGTGATGTCGAAGATGGGCGTCTCGACCATCGCCTCTTACACCGGCGCGCAGATCTACGAGGCGCTCGGTCTGTCCTCGGACTTCGTGGACCGCTACTTCACCGGCACCACCAGCCGGGTGGAGGGCGTCGGCCTGACCGAGATCGCCCGCGAGATCCAGGCCCGCCACGACGTGGGCTACCCGGTCGACCGGCGCACGCTGGCGCACCGCACCCTCGACGTCGGCGGCGAGTACAAGTGGCGCCGCGAGGGTCCGCCGCATCTCTTCGACCCCGAGACAGTGTTCCGGCTGCAGCACTCCACGCGCGAGAAGCGCTACGACATCTTCAAGCAGTACACGTCGCGCGTGGACGACCAGTCCAAGCGCCTGATGACGCTGCGCGGGCTGCTGGACTTCGACACAGCCGACCGCACGCCGATCCCCCTCGAGGAGGTGGAGCCGGTCAGTGAGATCGTCAAGAGGTTCTCCACGGGCGCGATGAGCTACGGCTCCATCAGCCGCGAGGCGCACGAGACGCTTGCCATCGCGATGAACCGGCTCGGCGGCAAGTCCAACACCGGCGAGGGCGGCGAGGATGCCGACCGCCTCTACGACCCGGAGCGGCGCTCAGCGATCAAGCAGGTCGCCTCCGGCAGGTTCGGCGTGACCAGCGACTACCTGACCAACGCCGATGACATCCAGATCAAGATGGCCCAGGGCGCCAAGCCGGGCGAGGGCGGACAGCTGCCCGGTCAGAAGGTCTACCCCTGGGTCGCGCGGACGCGGCACTCGACGCCGGGTGTCGGGCTAATCAGCCCGCCCCCGCACCACGACATCTACTCGATCGAGGACCTCAAGCAGCTGATCCACGATCTCAAGTGCGCCAATCCGCTGGCCCGCGTGCACGTCAAGCTCGTCGCCGAGGTCGGCGTCGGCACGGTGGCGGCGGGTGTGTCCAAGGCCAAGGCCGACGTCGTGTTGATCTCCGGGCACGACGGCGGCACCGGAGCAGCCCCGCTCACCTCACTCAAGCACGCGGGCGGCCCCTGGGAGCTCGGCCTGGCCGAGACGCAGCAGACGCTGCTGCTCAACGGCCTCCGGGACCGGATCGTCGTCCAGGTGGACGGGCAGCTCAAGACCGGACGGGACGTCGTCATCGGTGCCCTGCTCGGCGCCGAGGAGTTCGGCTTCGCGACCGCTCCGCTGGTGGTCTCCGGCTGCATCATGATGCGCGTGTGCCACCTCGACACGTGTCCGGTGGGGGTCGCTACGCAGAACCCGGAGCTGCGGGCCAAGTACTCCGGTCACGCCGACTACGTCGTGAACTTCTTCGAGTTCATCGCGCAAGAGGTGCGCGAGATCCTCGCGTCGCTGGGCTTCCGTTCGATCGAGGAGGCCGTCGGCCGGGTCGAGGCGCTGCGCACCAAGCCGGCCGTCGACCATTGGAAGGCCCAAGGGCTCGACCTCGCCCCGATCCTGCACAAGGTCGACACCGACGGCCCGCTGCACTGCGTGACCACGCAAGACCACGGCCTGGCCGCCAAGCTGGACAACGAGCTGATCGAGCGGGCGCGTCCTGCCCTGGCGACGGGGGAGCGGGTCGCGTTCGCGCTGCCCGTCACCAACGTCGACCGCACGGTCGGCACGATGCTGGGCAACGCGGTCACGCGGGCGACCAACGGCAAGGGCCTGCCCGACGACACCATCGAGGTCACCCTCACCGGCACCGGCGGGCAGAGCTTCGGAGCGTTCCTGCCCAGGGGCGTGACTCTGCGCCTCGTTGGCGACACCAACGACTACCTGGGCAAGGGACTCTCGGGCGGACGCCTCTCCGTCCGCCCCGCTCCCGAGGCCCCCTTCGTCGCCGAAGAGCAGATCATCGCGGGCAACGTCATCGCGTACGGCGCCACCGCGGGCGAGTTGCACATCCGCGGCAAGGCGGGGGAGCGCTTCTGCGTCCGCAACTCGGGGGCGACGGCCGTCGTCGAGGGCGTGGGGGACCACGCCTGCGAGTACATGACCGGGGGCGAGGCGCTTATCCTCGGGCCGACTGGCCGGAACGTGGCCGCCGGCATGTCGGGCGGGATCGCCTGGGTGCTGGACCTGGTCCGCGCGCGCCTGAACACCGAAATGGTGGACGCCGTCGACCTGACCGATTCCGACGTGGACCGGATCGAGACGTTGTTGCGCCGCCACGTGGCCGAGACCGGTTCGGCGGTCGCCCAGCGGCTCCTGGACGCCGGCGCGGCGGCCTGGCGGCGACGGTTCACCAAGGTGCTGCCCCGCGACTACGCGCGCGTCATCGCGGCCCGCGCCCAGGCCGAGGCGGACGGGCTCGGCGAGGAAGAGACGATCGACAAGATGATGGAGGCGGCGCATGGCTGATCCCAAGGGCTTCATGAAGGTGGCCCGCGAGGTCGCGGAGCGGCGTCCGGCCAGTGAGCGCATCAGCGACTGGGACGAGGTCTACCCCGGATCGCCCGGCCGCGCCGTCCTGCCCATCATCCGCCAGCAGGCGAGCCGGTGCATGGACTGCGGCATCCCCTTCTGCCACCAGGGGTGCCCGCTGGGCAACCTGATCCCCGAGTGGAACGATCTCATCCACTCCGACCTGTGGCGCTCTGCGACCGACCGGCTGCACGCGACCAACAACTTCCCCGAGTTCACCGGACGCCTCTGCCCGGCTCCCTGCGAAACCGCCTGCGTGGTGGGCATCAACCGGGAGCCGGTGACGATCAAGAACATCGAGGTCGCCATCGCCGACAAAGCCTGGGACGACCGTCGCGTCGTCCCGATCGTTCCGGAGTGGCACACCAACAAGACGGTGGCGGTCGTCGGGTCCGGGCCGGCGGGCCTGGCCGCGGCTCAGCAGCTGACCCGGGCCGGCCACACCGTCGTCGTCTACGAACGTGCAGACGACATCGGCGGCCTGCTCCGGTTCGGCATCCCCGAGTTCAAGATGGAGAAGAAGGTCCTCAACCGGCGGCTCAAGCAGATGCGCCAGGAGGGCACGATCTTCAAGCCCAAGACCACCATCGGGGTGGACATCACTGGCGCCCAGCTGCTTGACCGCTTCGATGCGGTGATCCTGGCGGTGGGCTCGACTATCGCCCGCGACCTGCCGATCCCCGGTCGCGAGCTGGCGGGAATCCACCAGGCGATGGAATTCCTGCCGCAGGCCAACCGCGTCGCCGTCGGCCAGAAGGTGCCCGACCAGATCACCGCGACGGGCAAGCACGTCGTCGTGATCGGCGGCGGCGACACCGGCTCGGACTGCATCGGCACCTCGCTGCGGCAGGGGGCGGCGTCCGTCACGCAGCTGGAGATCCTGCCCACCCCGCCCCAGGCGCGCCCGGGCAACCAGCCGTGGCCCACCTACCCGATGGTGTTCCGGGTCAGCTCTTCGCACGAGGAGGGCGAGGTCGACCGGGTCTACTCGGTCTCGACCCACGAGTTCGTCGGCGACCAGGGGCGAGTCACCTCGCTGCGCCTGTCGGAGGTTCAGTTCTCTGACGGCAGCTTCAACCCGGTCCCGGGCACCGAACGCGAGATGCCGGCCGACCTGGTCCTGCTCGCGATGGGATTCGTCGGCCCAGAGCGGGCGGGGGTGGTCGACGAGCTCGGCCTCAAGCTTGACCCTCGGGGCAACATCGCGCGCGACGATAATTTCGCCACCAGCGTCCCGGGAGTGTTCGTGTGCGGGGACGCCGGGCGCGGCCAGTCCCTAATCGTGTGGGCGATCGCCGAGGGCCGCAGTGCCGCCAACGGTGTGGACGCCTTCCTGCAGGGCAGCT
>JBKHWW010000073.1:0-5497 GCA_046566345.1 Actinomycetes bacterium | reverse complement strand
CCCTCCGTGCTCTCACCCCTCGTGCTCTCACCCCTCGTGCTCTCACCCCTCGTGCTCTCACCCCTGGTGGTCCCACTCCTCGTCGATGGCCCCGTTGGCGGCGCTCGTCCCGTGTCGTGACGACGCGTGCGATTTGCGGGCTCCGGGGCAGCCGCCGCGAATAAGCCACTCAGATGGGTGTCCCGCGCCCTGATCAGGGCGCTCTGGCGCGCGATCGGCACACACCTGTGTGGCTTCTGTCGCTGCCATTGGGCTGGGGGTCACTGGCAATACCTTCCTCGGCCGAGGCGACTGTGGTGGCATGGTGGACATGTTCGGAGCCGTAATCCATGCACCCGGGGACGTCCGCTACGAGGAGCGTCCCGATCCCACCATCATCGAACCGACGGACGCCGTCGTGCGCACCGTCGCCGCCTGCGTGTGCGGATCGGACCTGTGGCGCTATCGCGGGATCTCGGCGGTGCCGCGCCCGAAGCCGATTGGGCACGAATACGTCGGGATCGTCGAGGCCGTCGGGGACGCCGTCTCCACGGTGAAGCCAGGCGACTTCGTGGTTGGCGGCTTCCTCCACTCCGACAACACCTGCCCGGTGTGCCGCAAGGGCGCCCACGCGAACTGCCTGCACGGCGGCGGGTACGACGGCTGCCAGGCCGAGATGATCCGCGTCCCTCAGGCCGACGGAACCCTGGTTGCGACGCCGGAGCAGCCGACAGACGACCTGATCCCCAGCCTCCTGGCGTTGTCGGACGTGATGTGCACCGGGTGGCATGCCGCGGTGTCGGCGGGCGTCGGCCCCGGGACGAGCGTCGCGGTTGTCGGCGACGGGGCGGTGGGCCTGTGTGCGGTGCTGGCGGCCGTCCAGCTGGGCGCCGACACCGTGATCGCGATGAGCCGCCACGCCGACCGCCAGGAGGTGGCGCGCAGCTTCGGCGCCCACCACCTCGTCGCCGAGCGGGACGACGAGGGCGTCGCGCGGGTGAAAGAGCTCACCGGGGGGATCGGCGCCGACTGCGTCCTGGAGTGCGTGGGCACCGAGTCGGCCCGGCTTCAGGCCGTCGGGTCCGTGCGTGACGGGGGGAACATCGGGCTGGTCGGTGTCCCGCACGGTGAGCTGCCCCTGAACGACCTGTTCTGGCGCAACGTCGGCATCAAGGGCGGACCGGCGCACTGCCGGGCCTACCTGCCGCACTTGCTCGAGCTGGTGCTGAGCCGCACGATCAACCCCGGGCTGGTATTCGACCTGGAACTGCCTCTGTCGCAGGTGGGCGAGGCCTACGCGGCGATGGACGAACGCCGCTCCATCAAGACCCTGCTGCGCCCGTGACCAGGGACGACGGACGCCACCTCATGGACGTGAAGAAGGAAGCGGCGGAGTTCCTGCGGACGCGGCGCGCCCGCATCACCCCCGATCGGGCTGGCCTGCCCGCATGGGGCGGCGCCCGCCGCGTCCCGGGCCTGCGACGCGAGGAGGTCGCGCTGCTGGCCGGGGTGAGCGCGGAGTACTACGTCCGCCTCGAGCGCGGCAACCTGGCCGGGGTGTCGGAGTCGGTGCTGGAGGCCGTCGCGAACGCGCTGCAGCTCGACGAGGCCGAGCGCTCGCACCTGTTCGACCTGGCCCGCGCGGCGTCCACCCGCCAACGCACACCGGCGCCGCGCCGAGCGGTCCGCCCACCGGTGCAGTGGCTGCTGGACGCCATGGGTGGCACCGCCGCGTACGTCCGCAACCCCCGCACCGACCTGCTGGCCGCCAACGCGCTGGGACGCGCCCTGTACGCGCCGGTGTACGAGATGGCCGGCCCGCCGAACGTGGCCCGGTTCGTGTTCCTCGACCCCCGGGCCAGGGAGTTCTTCACCGACTGGGACCGGATCGCTCGGGATGCGGCGGCCCTGCTGCGCACCATGGCCGGGGAGCACCCCTTCGACGCCGGGCTGACCCACCTCGTCGGTGAGTTGTCGACGCGCAGCGACCACTTCCGGACGCTGTGGGCTGCCCACGACGTCCGGCTGCACCGCACCGGCACCAAGCGGTTCCATCACCCGGTGGTCGGGGACTTGACCCTCGCCTTCGAGGGCATGGACCTGACCGCGGACGCCGGCCTGCGCCTCAACGCCTACGTCGCCGAGCCCGGCACTCCGTCGGCGGACGCCTTCGCCCTGCTCGCCAGCTGGGCCGCGACCCCCGTCACCCCCTCCACAGCGCCGCAGACCAACCTGACCTGAAGGAAGAGCCATGAAGCAACGAACCCTGGGCGGCAGCCTAACCGTGTCCGAGATCGGACTAGGCTGCATGAGCCTCACCGGCGCCTACGGCGCCACGGGCGGACCGTCCCGAGAGGACGCGATCGCCCTGATCCGCCACGCGGTCGACCTCGGCGTCACCTTCTTCGATACCGCCGAGGTCTACGGGCCGTTCAGCAACGAGGACATCGTCGGCGAGGCGCTCGAACCCGTCCGGGACCGCGTGAAGATCGCCACCAAGTTCGGGTTCGCGTTCGCGGAGAACGGCGTGGAGCCTGGCGGGCTGTGCAGCCGGCCGGACAGCGTCCGGCGCGCGGTCGAGGGCTCGCTGCGACGCCTGCGCACCGACCACATCGATCTGTACTACCAGCACCGCGTCGACCCCGAGGTGCCCATCGAGGATGTCGCCGGGGTGGTCAAGGAGCTGATCGAGGCGGGCAAGGTGCTCCACTTCGGGCTCTCGGAGGCCGCGGCGGGCACGATCCGGCGGGCGCACGCCGTCCAGCCGGTCGCCGCCGTGCAGAGCGAGTACTCGATGTGGTGGCGCGAACGAGAGCACGACACCATCCCCGTGCTCGCCGAGCTCGGCATCGGGCTGGTGCCCTACAGTCCCCTGGGCAAGGGGTTCCTCACCGGCACCATCGACACCACCACCACGTTCGCCGAGGGCGACTTCCGGGGCCGGACGCCGCGCTTCCAGGGCGAGGCGCTCGCCGCCAACCTCGCCCTCGTCGACGTGCTGAACCGCCTCGCCGCCGAGACCGGCGCCACCCCCGCGCAGCTCGCGCTGGCGTGGCTGCTCAACCAGCAGCCCTGGATCGTGCCCATCCCGGGCACCAAGCGCAGCGAGCGGCTCGAGGAGAACACCGCCGCGGCTTCGGTCGAGTTGAGCGACACCCAGCTCGCTGACCTGCGTGCGGCAGCCGATGAGGTACAGATCGTGGGCGCTCGCTACCCCGAGGCCCAGGACCGCATGACCAACCGGGAGGCGCCGCCGACGCGGCACTAGCGCACGGCTCGACCACCCACACGACCACCACGCACGAAAGGCAGCACCCAATGACCACTACGAACGTCCCGACCGTGACGCTGAACAACGGAGTCGAGATCCCGATCCTCGGGTTCGGGGTCTTCCAGATCCCGCCCGATCAGACCGAGCAGGCCGTCAGCGACGCCCTCGCGGCGGGCTACCGGCACCTCGACACGGCTGCCGCCTACGGAAATGAGGAAGCCGTCGGGCGAGCGATCAGGGACAGCGGCATCGCCCGCGGCGACCTCTTCGTCACGACGAAATTGTGGATCCAGGACCCGCCCGTGGAGGACAACACCAAGCGCGCGTTCGAGGCGTCCCTTTCGCGCCTGGGGCTGGACCGCGTGGACCTGTTCCTGATCCACCAGCCGTTCGGCGACCTCTACGCCGAGTGGCGGGCGCTGCAGGACCTCCATCGGCAAGGCGCCATCCGGGCGATCGGGGTGTCCAACCTCTACCCTGACCGGCTCATCGACCTTATCGATCACAACGACATCGTCCCCGCGGTCAACCAGGTCGAGACGCACCCGTTCTTCCAACGCGCCGATTACCAGGAGCTGATGCGCGCCCGCGGCGTCCACCTCGAGTCGTGGGGTCCGTTCGCCGAAGGCCGCAACCACCTGTTCACGAACGCGACGCTCCGTGGCATCGCCGACGCCCACGGCCGATCCGTCGCCCAGGTGGTGCTGCGCTGGCTGATCCAGCGCGAGGTAATCGTCATCCCGAAGTCGGTTCGGCCGGAGCGGATGGCGGAGAACTTCGCCGTGTTCGACTTCCAGCTGTCCGACGACGACATGAGCCGCATCGCCACCCTGGACACCGGTGCGTCGCTGTTCTTCGACCACCGCGACCCAGCGAGCGTCAGCCGCCTCGGGGGCGTCCGGGTCGGGTGAACCCGGGCCTGTCCGCATCGCTGGCGGGCCGCGCCGAGCGACTCCTCGGCCTGGGCCTCGGCGTAGGGTGAGGGGGGTCCGGTCGGGACCGACGCTGGCCGGGTCGAGAGCGGGGCGGGATGGGCAACGAGCGAACCACCTACGTGTTGGTCGACGGGGAGAACATCGACGCGACGTTGGGCACGTCCATCCTGCAGCGGCGCCCGAATCCGTCGGAGCGCCCTCGCTGGGAGCGACTCCTCCAACACGTGAGGGACGCCTGGGACCAACCCGTCGTGGGCCTGTTCTTCCTGGCCGCCAGCGACGGCGAGTTCCCCAAGCCGTTCGTGCAGGCGCTGACGGCGATCGGCTACCGGCCGATCCCCCTGTCGGGGGCGCCGGACCAGAAGGTGGTGGACATCGCCATCCAGCGCACGTTGGGGGCCCTGCGGTCCAGGGACGCCGACGTCGTGCTGACGTCGCACGACCGAGACTTCGTAGCCGACCTTGAGCCCCTGATCGATGGACGCCGCGTCGGCCTGGTGGGGTTCGAGGAGTTCATGAGCGCCAGCCTGCGCGAACTGCTCGAGCGCGGCGTCCAGTTCTTCGACCTCGAGTCGCACGTCCGGGCGTTCAACGAGCGGCTGCCGCGCGTGCGGATCATCCCCATCGACGAGTTCAACCCCGACGACTTCCTGTGACGGCCGGCGTCCCGGTGTCGGGCATGGGCGGAGGGAATGAGTCTCTGCCACGTCGGGTGATTGTCGGGCGGCGCTCACCCCCTCGCGCGGTGAGAGACCCCTTCGACATCCGGCTCGGCGACACCGTCACCTACGGCTGCCCATCGAACAACACCGCTACCTCCTGCGGGCTGCGGGTTCGTATCAGCGGATGCTCATATCGGGCGTCCCCACCGGTGAATCTGTGCCGTCCCAGGACCGCACTTCGGCTCGAGGGTCCTCATGGGCAGTGACGGGCCGCCGACAGGTGGCAGCAGCGTGAGCCCTGTGCGTGCTGCACGAGCTCGAGGTAGCGATCGACGTCTCCTCCACGCACGAAAGCGCGGGCTGCCTCTTCCGTGCGCTGTATCAGCGCCGTGACTTGCTCCTCGTTCGGCCCGATACCGAGGCCGCTGTCGAGCACAGCCGCACGTGAACGCACCACCCTTTCGGGCTCATCCGCAACTCGGACAACAAGGGCCTCGGGTAGGTATCGGTGGTCAGGCGTCGGGTGCGTCTGCCAGGAACTGCACGGTTACGCGGTTGAATCGTTCGTGGTCCACGACCATGGGGTCGTGTCGGACACCCTCGAACAGCTCGACGCGGGCCTTCGGGACGTGGTTGTGCACGATGCGCGC
>JBKHWW010000072.1:0-5325 GCA_046566345.1 Actinomycetes bacterium | reverse complement strand
TTGGGGGAGGAGTTCGTGCGCACCCACCCGGACGCCGACGTGGCTGCCCTCGCCGCCGAGCTGGAGGCCCGCGACCGGGCGCAGCATGCGCCGACGGGCCGAGGGGTGACCTTGTCGTCGCTGCACGCGGCCAAGGGCCTGGAATGGGACGCCGTGGCCCTGGTCGGTGCCCACGAGGGCGGCTTGCCGTTCGTGTTGGCGGCCACCCCCGAGGCGGTGGCCGAGGAGCGCCGGCTCTTCTACGTCGGCGTCACTCGGGCCCGAGAGCATCTGCTGGTCTCCTGGTCCACTACCCGCAACGGGGGTGGACCGCGCCGTTCCCCGAGCAGGTTCCTCGAAGGGGTGGTCTCGCCGTCCGCATCGGCGGCCCCTGCGGGTGCCCGGCCCCGCCCCCGGCGGGGATCGGTTCTGTCGGCGTCATGCCGGGTCTGCGGCCGAAGCCTGAGCACCGGGGCGGAGCGCAAGCTGCGCCGGCACGCGGGCTGCGACGCCGCCTATGACGAGGCGACGTGGGAGGCGCTGCGCGCCTGGCGCAAAGCCGAGGCGGACGCCGCGAGCGTACCGGCGTTCGTCGTCTTCACCGACGCCACGCTGATGGCCGTGGCCGAAGAGATGCCCACCACGTTGAAGGAGCTGTCGGCCATCGCCGGGGTGGGCCCGTCCAAGCTCGCCCGCTACGGCGAGGGCGTCCTGGCGGTGCTCGCCGCCCATCGCTGACGCCCGCCACGGCCATCAGGCCGCTGCGAGCGCGCAGGCGCAGTCGGGGTGAAGCGGCCAGCGGCGGCTGCCCAGTAAGCCGGAGGCCCCCTCCAGCTCGAGGGTGGCGCCCAGCGTCTCGGGGCGGCGTCCGCTCAACCAGGCGGTAACCTGCGCGGATGCCATGGCCGCCGCCCACGAGGCCTGCGCGCGGGTCGGCGTGTGGCGTGTGCGGCACAGTTGGGCGAGCAGGAACGGCCACGCCGGGTCGAGGTCGCGTCGGAGCAGGTCGGTGCACGCCAGGCACGCGGCGGAGCCGAGCGACACGAAGGGGCCCACCACGGCGCGTTCGGGCTCACCGCGCACGACCAGGTGAGGGGTGCCGGACGCCGCCAGCTCGCGCGTGAGGACCCGGTCCGGCTCGACAGTCTCGCCGCAGACCACCACCAGGGCCTCTCGGCTATCGGGCACGGGGCCGGGCTCCCGCCGAGCGGCCTCGACGCCCTCGGCGTCCAGCATCTCGATGACGGCGTCGGCGAGGACGCCGCTGCCCACCACCACAACGCGTCCGCGGGGCTCCGGATCCGCCTCGGCGATCAGGCCGGCGCTCTCGAGGGCGGCGATCGCACCTGGCAGCCAGGAGGAGACCTGATCCGGCACCAGGTGTCGGACCTCGAGCAGGGTCCGGGGCACGCGCAGGGCTCGGAGGGCGGCGTCCGCAGCTCGTGGGGCGCCCGGGATCAGGACGGCCCCGTCGCCGTCGAGGCCGAGTTGGAGGGTGCCGTCGTCGCGCCAAAGGACGGTCAGGGGCCGGGTGAGGCGGAAGCGTCGCGCGTGCACGCCCGGAGCCTCGCCTATGCGGAAGCCGTCGTCAGCCACGGCGGGGGAACGGTCAACAACGGGACAACACGGCGGTACAGGCGCACGCGCGCACAGAACGGGCGCCGGACGGAGCCGGCGCCCGAGGAGGAGTGGCGGTCAGGCCTTGGGCAGGAAGCGGGTGAGGTTGGTCCCGCAGACGGGGCACTTGGCCTTGGCGATCCGGGTGCCCTTCTCGTTGACGGACACAGCGCCCTCGGCCTCGCGGTGGTCCTTGCACTTCACGCAGTAGAACTTGCCGTTGTAGGTGTCACTCGACACGGGTTTCCTCCTGGTGCTCGGGTCCCCTCCGGAGATCGCCGCAGGGTGCTGACCCGTTCAGCATATGGCACGCTCCTGCAGGCTGTGCGGGACCTGGCTAGGCAAGACCCCCGGTGTGTCGGACGCCTGCCTTCCCCTGCGGGCATCCGACCCCATCCGGGGGTCCTGGACAGAAAAGCTAGCGCACCGCAGGGGGACGGTCAAACGATCGGTGAGGGCGCGGGCGCTGGAGGCTCAGCAGCTGTTGCACGACGATGGTTGTCGGTCGGCCGACCTAGGCTGACCTCATGGCGGTGGAGGACTACGACGTGCGCCCGTCTTCGCGGCGCAGCCGCACGATGACGGCGTTCCGCGAGGAGGGCCGGCTGGTGGTGGTCGTGCCCGAGCACATGAGCGCGCGGCAGAGGCGCGAGTTGATCCCCGGGCTGGTCGACCGGTTCCTCGCTAAGGAGGCGCGCCAGCGTCCGCCGCGCGCCGACCACGAGCTGACCGCACGCACGCTCGAGCTGTACCGGGCCTACGTGGCCCCCCACACCGACCAGCCCGAGCCGACCATCGGCGTGCGGTGGGTGAGCACCATGACGCAGCGATGGGCGTCCTGCACGATGAGCACCGGCGAGATTCGGGTCAGCGACCGCCTCCAGGGCATGCCCACCTGGGTCGTCGACTACGTGCTCCTGCACGAAGCGGCCCATCTGGTCGAGCGCGAGCACAACGCCCGGTTCTGGCAGATCGTGAACTCCAACTCCGAGTCGTTGCGCGCCCGCGGGTTCCTGGAGGGGGTCGACCACGTGGGCCGCCACGCAACGCGCTGACTTAGGCGTCGTCGGCGTCCCGGCCGCGCTCCTGCTCGATCAGCTCGGCCAACTGCGCGTCCAAGTCGTCGGCCGGATGCGCCACGTGCCCGTGCTCCGCGAAGCCGAGCGGGTCGTCCAGGTCGGCTCCGGTCGGCACCAGGTCGGGGTGCGCCCACACGGCGTCCCGTTGCTCCACGCCCTTCGCGCTGCGGACAGCGGCCCAGACGTTCGCCGCGTCTCGCACCCGGCGGGGGCGGAGCTCGAGGTTGAGCAGCGTCTTGAGCGCCGTCTCGGACGGGGCTGCCGACGCGCGCCGGCGCCGAACCGTCTCCAGCAAGGCGTCCGCGCTGGGCAGCAGGGGAGCGGTCGTCTGCGTGACCACGTCGTCCACCCACCCCTCGACCACCGCGACCAGAGTCTCCAGGCGTGCCAGGATTTCCGTCTGCTCGGGAGTGAGGGCCGGCTTGAAGAGCCGGCCAGCCATCTGGTTGCCGAACTCTTCCAGGCGTTCGGGGGTGAGCCCCCCCGAGAGCTGCGCCTCCATCGCCTCCTCGAACGCCGAGGAGTCCAGGGTGAGGCCTCGGGCGTAGTGTTCGATCAGCGCCAGCATCTGCGGACCCACCCACGGAACGTGCGCGAACAGCCGCTGCCGGGCGGCCTCGCGCAGGGCCAGGTAGAGCCGCACGTCGGCCAGCGGAATGTCGAGTCCTTCGGCGAACCGGGCGATGTTGGTGGGCAGCAGCGCCACGACGGGCCGGCGGGCGAGCGGGAACCCCAAGTCAGAGACGCTCAGCACATCGGTGGCCAGCTGACCGATGCCCTGGCCGACCTGCGCGGACAGCATTCCGGTCGCGGCCACGCGCATCATCGGCTCCATCATGGCGGCCATCCCGGCCCACTCTGGCTCCGGCCGTTGAAGGAGGCCGCCGATGGCGCCCGCCAGAGACGACGAGACGCTGCCTGCCAACTGCTCCCAGGTGCCGATGGTCTGCTCGACCCAATCGGCCCGGCTCCAGACAGCGGCCGGTGCGCTGCTGCGCCCCAGGGCCGTCTGCTCGTCGAGCCACAGGTCCGCCAGGCTGACGGTGTCCCTGATGGCGGACGCCTCGGACGCCGACGGTGTGGGGTCGGGCCCGGCGGCGGCGGTCGTCTTGCGGGCTATGTCCTTGATGAACGTCCAGTTGAGGCCGTCGCCGGCGCCCCCACCCATAGACGCCATCCGCTGGCTGAACTGCTGCATGGCTTGCTGGAGGGGGCCCATCAACTGGTTGAGGTCGAAGGTGCCGTCCGGCCCCGGGCGAATCCCGAACTGGCGCAGGAACTCCTCCATGGGGTTCGGATCGTCCTGGTCTGCCATCGCAGTGCTCCTTCTCGTCGACCCCCCCATTGTGGTGCATGGGGCAAGGGGCCGTCCGGGGCGCACGGTAGGATCGCGCCATGACGAGGCAGACGTGGACAGCCGCCGTCGCCGCCTTGTTGTTCGTGCTGTCGGCGGCCGTGGTGGCCATGATGCCCGTGCCCTTCGTCACCTTCTCACCCGGGTCGACCCACGACCTGCTGGCCGACGTCGACGGGCGACCGGCCGTCGAGGTGGAGGGCCTGCCCAGCCACCAGACAACCGGGGAGATCCTCCTTCCCACGGTCGCGGTGACGCGGGCCGATGCGCCGGTCAGCCTCCCCGAGGTTCTCTACGCCCACTGGGCGGCCGATCGCGATGTGTTCCCCCGCGAAGCCATCTACGCGGCCGGCTCGAGCGCCACCGAAATCCGTGCCCGCGAAGCGCAATTGATGGCCGTGGCCCAATCGAACGCGACGGCCTCGGCCCTGCGGGCGGCCGGGGTCGAAGTGCGGCAGATTCCCATGGTCCAGTCCGTGGCCAGCGCCGGGCCCGCCGTGGACAAGCTGTTCCCCGGGGACTTCGTCCTCGAGATCGACGGCAAGCCGACGCCCAACGTCGCATCCGTGCGCGAAGAAATCGAGAAGCGCAGCATTGGGGAGTCGGTCACCTTCACGGTCCTGCGCGACAGGCAGCCGCTGGCGGTCACCCTCGACACCGCCGCGTCCAAGACGCAAGCCGGCGTCCCGGTCTGGGGCGGCAACCTCGTCATGGGCTACAGCTACGCCCCTCGGGTGGAGTTCGGGTTCGACGACGGGGTGGGCGGCTCGAGCGCGGGCCTCATGATGGCGATGGCGGTGTTCGACCTGGTCACGCCCGAGAGCCTGACCGGCGGCCGCATCGTCGCCGGCACCGGGGCCATCGACGGCGCGGGCAACGTGTCTGCGGTCAGCGGCGTGCGCGAGAGGCTGGCCGGTGCTGAAGGGGCCGGCGCCGAGGTGTTCCTGGTGCCCTCGGCGAACTGCGTCGACCTCGTCGGGGTCTCCTCGACCGTACGCGTGGTGAGCGTGTCCACCCTCGATGCTGCCATCAACTCCCTGGACGCTCTGGCCGACCCCGCCACCCAAGGGATCGTGCGAGGCTGCCAATGACCGACGACGCGCTGGTTGCCGCGCTCATGGAGATCGAACGCCACGTCGGGCACGGAGGCTGGGACCAGCCGGCCCGGCTGTTCGCGCTGGTGCCCACCGACGAGCTCGTCGCCGCCGAACCCGCACTGGCCCGCACCCTGGGGCTGCGGACCACCGCGGACGGCGGCTCGCCGGGATCGCTGACCGCGATCGAGCAGGAGGACTT